>CAYYDA010000137.1:0-4990 GCA_964470495.1 uncultured Steroidobacteraceae bacterium
CCGATGCCCCCGATCGACGACCCCAACGACTACCCCGACGCCCCGACCGCCGGCGTCGTCGACGACTACCACGGGACGAAGATCGCCGATCCCCACCGGCCGCTCGAGGACTCGGACGCTCCCGAGTCTCGCGCCTGGATCGCCGCCCAGAACGCGCTGACCGAGCGGGTCCTGGGCGAGGTTCCCGCGCGCCGCGAGATTCGCGACCGTTTGGGCGAGCTGTGGAACCATGCGCGCGCCAGCGCACCGTGGCGGCGCGGCGGTCGCTGGTTCCAGCTGCGCAACACCGGGCTGCAGGACCAGGACGTGCTGTGGATGGCGGATGCGCTGGGCGGTGTCGGGACGCCGCTGCTCGATCCCAACCTGATGAGCGACGACGGCACGACCGCGCTCTCCGCGACCGCGGCCAGCGAGAGCGGCGACCTGGTCGCCTACGCCACCAGCGATGCCGGCTCGGACTGGCGCACCTGGCGCGTGCGCCGCGCGTCAACCGGGGAGGACCTGCCGGATCGGCTGACCTGGAGCAAGCATGCGTCGGCGGCGTGGACGCACGACGATGCCGGGTTCTTCTACGGCCGCTATCCCGAGCCACCCGAAGACGCCGCCTATCTCGCCCCGAACCGCGACATGGAGCTGCGCTACCACCGCCTCGGCACCGATGCGGCGGATGACCCGATCGTGCTCTCCACGCCGGAGCAGCCGGAGTGGGGATTCGAGCCGGAGGTGACCGATGACGGGCGCCTGTTGGTCGTCACCGTCTGGCGCGGAACAGATCCGACCAACCGGGTCTACCTCGCGGACCTCGCAGATGGCGTCGAGCGGGCACGGGTGCGACCGCTGCTGGACGAGGCGGATGCCCGTTATGAGCTGATCGCCGGCGTCGAGGGCACCCTCTATCTGCTGTCCGACAGGGACGCGCCGCGTGGCCGCGTCGTGGCCGTCGACGTCGACAATCCGGGAGAGCTGCGGGAGGTCATTCCGGAAGGGCCGGACGCCCTGGAGCGCGTGCGCCTCGTCGGCGGGCGCCTGGCTGCCGTATCGCTCCATGACGCTCATCATCGGCTCGCGATCTTCGATATCGACGGGAGCCGCGTGGCAGATGTGGAGCTGCCGGGCATCGGCACCATCGGCGAGCTGGCTGGGCAGCAGGACGACGACGAGCTGGTGCTCACGTTCATGACCTTCGCCGCCCCGTCCCGGATTCTCGCCGTCGACATGGCGGACGCGTCGGTCCGCGAGATCGCGCCGGCGCCGCTCCCGTGGAACCCCGACGACTACACGACCGAGCAGGTGTTCGTCACATCGGCCGACGGCACGCGGGTGCCGCTCTTTCTCAGTCATCGGCGCGAGCTGACCCCGAGCGGGGCGGTGCCGACGCTGCTGCACGCTTACGGCGGCTTCAACATCTCGGTCGGCCCGACATTCAAGTCCGAGTGGCTGGCGTGGATGGAGCGCGGCGGCCTGCTTGCCGTCGCCTCCCTGCGCGGCGGCGGGGAGTACGGCCGTGAATGGCACGACGCCGGCCGGCTCGAGCACAAGCAGAACGTGTTCGACGACTTCGCGGCCACGGCCCGCTGGCTCGCGTCGTCCGGCTGGACGCGCGCCAAGCGGATCGGCATCAGCGGTCGGTCGAACGGGGGACTGCTGGTCGGCGCCAGCATCACGCAGCACCCCGAGCTGTTCGGAGCTGCCCTGGCTGAGGTGGGCGTGATGGACTTGCTGCGCTTCCACCTGTTCACCATCGGCTGGGCCTGGACCAGCGACTACGGCTCATCCGGCGACCCGGAGCAGTTTCGGACGCTGCTGGCCTACTCACCGCTCCACAACCTCCGCGACGGCACCGAATACCCGCCGACGCTGATCACGACCGGCGACCACGACGATCGCGTCGTTCCCGGCCACTCGTTCAAGTTCGCCGCCGCCCTGCAGGCAGCCCAGGCCGGCGAGGCGCCGATCGTCATCCGCATCGACACGGACGCCGGGCACGGCGTCGGGAAGCCGGTCGGCAAGCTGATCGATGAACGCGCCGACGTGCTCGCATTCTTCGAGATGGCGCTCCGCCGCGACGGGTAGCCACCATGTGGCCGCTCCATCGGCCAATCGTCACCCCATCGGCTCCCTCGGGCGCGGTCTGTCCGCCACAGCGGACACCGGTGAGCGCGAAGCGCGCCGCGCGGCGCAGCTCGTGCGGCCGGCTGTCCAACAGATCGGCCAGATGGCGCCGCAGCGAGGGCTCCGGTCGTGGCTGGCCGATGAATCGGCCACGTCGCCCTCAGGCGTCGACGCGGGGAACCTCGATCCAGAACGTCGAGCCGACGCCCTCCTCCGACAGCAGCCCGACCCCGCCGCGGTGCGCCTCGGCGATGTGCCGCACGATCGCCAGGCCCAGGCCGGCGCTTCCGCCGGCCTCGCGCGCGTCCCGCTCGCGTGCGCGCGATCGGTCCACCTTGTAGAAGCGCTCGAAGATGCGCTGCTGGTGCGACTCCGGCACGCCGATGCCGTCGTCGGCGACGCTGAACCGCACCCGGTCGTTGGCGATCTCCCAACCGATGCGCACCTCGTCGCCGGGATGGCTGTACTTCACCCCGTTGTGGGCGAGGTTCAGGAGCGCCTGTCCCAGGCGAGCCGGGTCGGCCAGAGCGCGAGCGACCGACGGCGGCGCCGGGAGACGGCTAACCGTCACCTCGCTGCGGTCGGCGACCGGACCGATGCGGGCCACGACGTCGGTGACGACGTCCTCGGGGTCGAGCGCCTCGAGCGCCAGCTTCGTCTCGCCGGACTCGATCATCGACAGGTCGAGCAGCTCGTCGACGAGCTGGGCGAGGTGATCCGTCTCGCGCTCGATCTGGGTGGCGAATTCGCGCATGGTCGGGCCGTCGTCGACCGTGCCGGAGCTCAGCGTCTCGGCCAGCAGCTTGATCGACGTGAGCGGCGTGCGCAGCTCGTGGCTGATGTTGGCCACGAAGTCGCGCCGAACCCGCTCGATGCGTCGCAGCGCCGTGATGTCGTGCAGCGACATCACCAGGCCGCCGTCGTCCAGCGGCACCGCGTCGACGGCGAACTGCCTGGCGCCCAGGCGCCCGAGGTCGGCCTCGCCGCTCGTCGCCTCCCCGCTCGAGGCCGCCTGTCGCGCGACGGCGTCGAGCGACGCCGATCCGAAGGCCGCGATCAGGCTCATGCCACCCAGCGACCGCTCGCCGCGCTCGGCGAGCGCCGCGGCTTCGAGTCCGGCCCGCACGATCCGCAGGCGCTCATCGACGAGGATCAGCAGGTCGCCGCCCCGGCGGGCGAGCAGCGCTTCGAAGGCGGCCGAGGAGGTCGGGCCGGTCACGCGGGCCGCGGGGCGAAGGCGTAGCCAACCCCGCGCACCGTGCGGAAGTAGTTGTGGCCGTCGGCGAGGCGCAGCTTCCCGCGCAGCCAGCTCACGTGCACGTCCACCGTCCGGCCGTCGCCGAGGTAGTCGTAGCCCCAGATCCGCGCCAGGAGCTGGTCGCGCGTGAAGATCCGGCCCGGGCTGGCCGCCATGTGGGCCAGCAGGTCGAATTCCTTGGTGGTGAGGTGGATCGGCTCGCCTTCGACGGTCACCTCGCGTCGCGCCACGTCGATCTCGACCTTTCCGAAGGCAAGCAGGTCGCGGCGCTCCGGCTCTTCGGACTCGCGCCGATGGCGGCGCAGCACCGCCTCGATCCGGGCGAGCAGCTCGGGGCGGCTGAACGGCTTCGCAACGTAGTCGTCGGCGCCGATCTTGAGGCCGACGACACGGTCGATCTCGTCGCCCTTGGCCGAGAGGATGATCACGGGCGTCGTGACGCCCTCGCGTCGCAGGACGCGAAGGACTTCGACCCCACTCATGCCGGGCAGCATCACGTCGAGAAGGATGAGGTCGAGCCGCTCGCTCCTGGCCGACTCGAGCGCGGCCTCGCCATCGGCGGCGGACGTGACCTCGTAGCCCTCGCGCGTCAGGTTGAAGCTGAGCGCCCGGCGAAGGGTGGGATCGTCCTCGACCAGGAGAAGGCGCCGTCGCATCGGTCCCCTCCTAGGGGTTGAGGTCCTCGACCTGGCCGGTCGCCAGGTAGACGACGTCCTCGCCGATGTTCGTGACCCGGTCGCCGAGCCGCTCGAGGTGATGCGCCGCAAAGAGCATGTGGGTCGCCTGGCGGGCGCGCTCGGGTGCCACGGTCATGAGCTGGATGGCGTCCTCGTAGACGCTGTTGTAGAGGTGATCGATCTCGTCGTCGCGCTGGGCGACGGCGCGGGCATCTCTCTCGCTGATGTCGACGAGCGCGCGCATGGCGTCGCGCAGCTGCTCGCGGCAGATCTGCTCCATGCGCGGGATCTGCTTGAGGATCGGCGTCTCGGGTTCGCTGGTGAGCTGCTGTGCGAGCTTGGCGATGTTCACGGCGTAGTCGCCCATCCGCTCGAGCTCGGCCGCCGCGTGGTAGAGGGCGAGCAGCTCACGAACGTCGCGGGCCACCGGGCCCTGCGTGGCGATCAGGGCAGTGATCTCGGTGTTGATCTGCCGCTGCAGCTCGTTGACCTCGGCATCCTCCCATCGGACCTTGTCGGCGAGGTCCGAATCGCGTTCCACCAGTGCCCGTCCCGCGCGTTCGAGCGCCTGCTCGACGCGGGCGCCGAGTCGCAGAACGTCGTCCTTCACGCGGTCAAGGGCTCGGTCGAACGTTGCCCGCGGGCCTTGGCGGCCGGCGGGATCCTGCGTCCCGGCAGGATCCTCGGTCCCGGCATCGGGTCCCGTTGCGTCGATTGCGTGCTCCATGGTTGGTGCTCCTTCCCCCTCAGCCGAATCGACCGGTGATGTAGTCCTCGGTGATGCGGTTCGCGGGCCGCGTGAAGAGATCCTGGGTCGGGGCCATCTCGACGAGGTAGCCAGCCCGGTCCTCGCCCATCGTCAGAAAGGCGGTGTAGTCGCTGGCGCGCGCCGCCTGCTGCATGTTGTGGGTGACGATGACGATCGTGTAGTTCTCCTTGAGCT
>CAYYDA010000138.1:0-4986 GCA_964470495.1 uncultured Steroidobacteraceae bacterium
CTCGAGTACTTCAGCGAGGACCCGGTCCATCGGCGCTACCACCACGGCAAGCTGACCTTCCGCGGCCTGTACAAGGACACCGAGCAGTTCGTCCTGCCGCTCTCCCACGACGAGGTCGTCCACGGCAAGGGCTCACTGCTGCGCAAGTTGCCCGGCGACGATTGGCAGCGCTTCGCCAACCTCCGCGCGCTGCTCGTCGACATGTGGGGCATGCCTGGCAAGAAGCTGCTCTTCATGGGCGCCGAGCTCGCCATGTGGGAGGAGTGGAATCACGATCGGTCGCTCCCCTGGGAGCTGCTGGATGCGCCGATGCACGGCGGCATGGCCCACTTCGTCGGGGATCTCGGCCGCGTCTACGCGTCCTCGCCGGCGCTGTGGGCGGCCGACCACGACCCCGAGGGCTTCTCGTGGATCGACGCGTCCGATCTCGAGGCGTCGGTCTACGCCTGGATTCGCCGTGGCGGGGACGACGTCGCCGTCGTCGTCCTGAACCTGACGCCGATCCCTCGCCACGACTACCGGCTGGGGCTGCCGTCCGCGGGACGGTGGGTGGAGGCAATGAACTCCGACTCGGAGCACTATGGCGGCTCGAACCTCGGCAACCTCGGCGGCGTGGTCGCGGTGGATGAGCCGCTCCATGGCCAGCCGGCTTCGGCGGTGCTGACCCTTCCGCCGCTCAGCGGCCTGATCCTCCGTCGGGCGGACTAAGCGCCGGCTCGGCGTCCGATCCCCTCCCCGCGTCGTCAGGTACCAATCACGGGCGCCTTAGCCGAAGCCCAGGGAGCCAACCCCACCGGATCCGCGCGCGCCGCGGCGTCCGGCGCCCGTCGCAGCCCGTCCTGGTTGGTACCTGACAGCGCTGGAGCCTATCGACCCAGCTGAGCCGACCCTGGTTGGTACCTGGCAGGATCTGCAGGGGTTGGCCAGCGCTCAGCGGCGCATCGCCTCCACCACGCTGGTAACTCGCGGATCCGCCCCGAGCTCCTCGATCAGAACCGGGAGCGCCACCGACCAGTTGGATCGCCTGGTCGAGAGGATGCCCGGTAGGTTCGGCCGCTCCTCGACGCGCAGCGCATCCTCGAGGGTCGCGGCGACGAGCATGGCGGGCGACTCCGCGAGGCGACGGTGGAGCGCCGCGACGACCTCTTCGAGCGTGGCGTCCCTGCCCAGTCCGGCGGCTCTCAGCAGCCGCGCGCGCGTCCGGGCCATCTGGCCGGCATCCGGTGGCACGCCCGCCGCGGCCTGATCGGCGAGGTCTGCGCCGGTCCAGATTCCGGCCAGCGTCGGCAGATCGTGGGTGGTCACTCCGGCAAACGACTGCCGGGGGTAGCGGGCCGGAGGGTTGCGCTCGAACAGGGCGAGCCTTGTCGAGAGGAGCCTGCGTCGCCGCAGCTCGGCCCGGACGCCCGCAGGGACGGTGCCGAGGTCCTCGCCGACGATGACCGCCGACGCGCTGTGTGACTCCAGCGCCACGATCTCGAGCAGCTCATCGGTTCGCTGCCGTACATACGCGCCCTGCGTTGGATCGAAGCCGCCGGGGATCCACCACAGGCGGAACAGCCCGAGGACGTGATCCATGCGCAGTCCGCCGGCATGCCGCAGCTGCGCCCGGATCGTGTCGATGAACGGCCGGTAGCCCGCGCGACGCAGGCGATGCGGCGCGAATGGCGGCATCCCCCAATCCTGGCCCGCCGTGTTGAACCGATCGGGTGGCACTCCCACGGTCGCGCCGATGGCGAGATCCTCCTGCCAGTCCCACGCATCGAAACCGGCGGGATCGACGCCGACCGGCATGTCGGCAATCCGGCGTACGGCGCTCGACGCGTCGGCGAGCTGACGGTCGAAACACCACTGGACCCAGGAATGGAAGGCGACCCGGTCGCGGTCCTCGTCCGCGACACGTGCCGTCGCGGGGCCGGACGGGTCGCGATAGGCGTCCGGCCAGGCCTTCCAGCCGGGGCCGAAACGCTCGCTGAGGAGGCAGAAAACCGACCAGCGCTCGAGAGGCCGGCCCTGCTCCGCTCGCCAGGCGTCGAAGGCGGCGCGGTCGAACGAGCCGTTGGCCCAGAGCCGCTCGAGCGCCGCGCGCTTGACCGCGATGACCCGGGACCGATCGATCCGCCGCTCCTCGTTGAGCGCACGGCCCGTGGCCGCAAGGTCGGCCACCTCCTCGGCACCGGGGAGCGCCTCAACGCAGAGGTGGAGCGGGTTGCCGAAACGCCGGGTGCTCGGGTAGTAGGGGCTCGCCTCGGGGTGCGGTCCGGGGTTCGGCGCGCTCAACGGGCTTGCGGCCACGAAGCCGGCGCCAACCGACGCCGACCATCTGCCGAGTTCCGCCAGGTCGTGGAGGTCGCCGATGCCCCACGAATGCCGGGAGCGTGTCGCGGCCAGCTGCACGGTCCATCCCCACGCGTGCAGGTCCGGCGGCAGGTGGCACCGCCCGGGGCCGGTGATCAGCAGCTGCTCGACTCCGTCGTCGTGCCGCAGGCGGTGGTAACCAAACGGCGCATCCTGCGGCACGACGGCGACTCGACCGACCGACGTACCGTCCTCGAGGGTGAGCTCCCCCGGCGCGGCCAACGACGAGCCGCGAGGCGCCACGGCGACGGCCGGGCTCGATGGCTCGGGCTCCTCGCCGGGTGCAAGTCCCATGGCCGTCAGGAGGGCGGTGCGCACCTCGGGCGCAATCTGCCTCCGCTCGCGGAAGGCATCGACGTATGAGGGCTCGACCAGCTCGCCGTGCGGCGAGCCACTACCCATCGCCGACGCGCCGCGCGCGCGGCAGCCGTCGGAGGCAGACGACCGATCGCTCGGCGACCCGGTACACCGCTCCGCCATCGAACTCACCGTGGGCTGCCGTGAAGGTCGGGTGCACTGTGTCGAAGACGACCTCCCATCGTTTGGCCGCCTCGTGGTTGGGCAGCGTGAAGGCCACCGGGCGCTCGTCCGCATTGAGGATGACGAGCAGCGTGTCGTCCGTGACCCG
Organism: uncultured Steroidobacteraceae bacterium; assembly: GCA_964470495.1. Lineage (GTDB taxonomy): Bacteria > Chloroflexota > Limnocylindria > QHBO01 > QHBO01 > JACDBZ01. The sequence continues at coordinate 2,987 of CAYYDA010000138.1, forward strand.
CTCCCCGCGAGGGCCGCGCTCCTCGATGGCGTCGCCGGCGAACTGGACGCCCAACGTCTTGACCCCGGGCGCCTGCCATTGCTCATCGGTCATCTCGGCCCCGTCCAGCCCGAACCAGGTCAGATCCTTGACCCGCGAGCCGCGGATCTGACGGCCCTGGAAGAACCGCCGGCGGCGGAGGACGGGATGCCCCTTCAGGAGCCGGATGAGCGCGCGAGTGAACGCCAGCAGCTGCCGATCCCGCCGCGCGGGCTGCCAGCTGAACCAGCTGATCTCGTTGTCCTGGGCGTAGCCGTTGTTGTTGCCGTGCTGGGTGCGGCCGATCTCGTCGCCGCCGAGCAGCATCGGCACGCCCTGGCTGAGGAGCAGGGTCGCGAGCACGTTGCGCTTCTGCTTCTCGCGCGCCTCGATGACGGCCTCCTCGTCGGTCTCGCCCTCGACGCCGAAGTTCATGCTCTCGTTGTTACGCTCGCCGTCGTTGTTGTCCTCGCCGTTGGCCTCGTTGTGCTTGGACTCGTAGCTGACGAGATCGTTCAGGGTGAAGCCGTCGTGCGCGGTGACGAAGTTGATGCTGGCGTGCGGGCGGCGACCGGAGCCCGCGTACAGGTCGGATGAGCCACTGAGCCGATAGGCCAGCTCGGCAGCCTGGCCGCCGACCCCTTTCCAGAAACGGCGCACCGTGTCGCGGTACTTGCCGTTCCACTCGGCCCAGCCGACGGGGAAGTTGCCGACCTGGTAACCGCCCGGGCCCACGTCCCACGGCTCGGCGATGAGCTTGACCTGGCTGATGATCGGGTCTTGGTGGATGATGTCGAAGAAGCTGCCGAGCTTGTCGACATCGTGGAGCTCTCGTGCCAGGGCCGATGCAAGGTCGAACCGGAACCCGTCGACGTGCATATCGATGATCCAGTAGCGCAGCGAGTCCATGATCAGCTGGAGGACCCGCGGGCTGGTCGCGTCGAGCGTGTTGCCGGTGCCGGTGTAGTCGACGTAGGTGCTCTGGTCGTCGGGGTTGAGCCGGTAGTAGGCGGCGTTGTCGATGCCGCGGAAGCTGAGCGTCGGCCCGTGGTGATCGCCCTCGCCCGTGTGGTTGTAGACGACGTCGAGGATGACCTCGATGCCGGCGTCGTGGAAGCGCTTGACCATCGACTTGAACTCGCTGACCGGCTCGCCGGTGGCGCTGTAGCGCACGTCCGGAGCGAAGAAGCCGATGGTGTTGTAGCCCCAGTAGTTGGTGAGGCCGCGCTCCACGAGGTGCCGCTCGTCGACGTGCTGGTGGACTGGCAGCAGCTCGACGGCCGTGACGCCGAGGTTGGTCAGGTAGTCAACGGCCGCCGCGGAGCCGAGTCCGGCGTAGGTGCCGCGCAGATCCTCAGGCACCTCGGGGTGGAGCTTCGTGAAACCCTTGACGTGGACCTCGTAGATGAGCGTGCGGTCCAGCGGCGTGTGCAGCTGTCGGTCGTTGCCCCACACGAACGCCTGGTTGACCACGACGCTCTTCGGCACGAACGCGGCCGAGTCGCGGTCATCGGCCTCGTCCTCGTCCGCGCCGATGCGATAGCCGAACAGCGCGTCATCCCAGGTTCCGGTGCCGTCGAAGCGCTTCGCGTACGGGTCGATCAGCAGCTTCGCCGGGTTGAACCGGTGCCCGCGTGCCGGGTCGGATCGGCCGTGCATGCGATAGCCGTAGCGCTGCCCGGGCCGCACGTCCGGCAGGTAGCAATGCCAGACGAGATCAGTCTGCTCCGTGAGTCGGACGCGCTGCTCGTTCCCGCCATCCGCGTCGAACAGGCAAAGGTCGACGGCTTCGGCGTTCTCGCTGAAGATCGCGAAGTTGGCGCCGGATCCGTCCCAGGTCGCGCCCAGCGGGTACGGATTGCCGCGCCAGACCCTCAGCGCCACGCTTGATTCAATTCGTCACGCTCGCACTTGAGCGAGCGAGCATCATTCAGGCTCACCGCTGAAGGGTAGCGTGGCGCCGAACGACCCCGGGCTCCTGA
>CAYYDA010000139.1:0-4893 GCA_964470495.1 uncultured Steroidobacteraceae bacterium
GACGCGTTCTCGCGCGGGGCACGATTCCTGTTCCGGATCGGCGGCGTGGCGGCCGTCGTCTCGTTGGCGATCCCACGCGGTGAGCTCTCGGCCGCGGTCGCTGCCGTGTACCTGCTGCCCGCCCTGCTCGTCGGTGCGGCATCGGTCCTTCGCGCGCCGGCGATCCGACGTCCGTCCGACCTCGCCGACGTGGCGGCGGGCATCTTTCTGGTGATCGGCGCGCTCTTCTTCGTGCTCCACCGGCAGGACGTGGCGATCGAGGGCTTTCCCGAGCTGGCCGTTCAGCTCACGGCGGTCCACCTACATTTCATCGGCTTTGGGCTGCTGCTGGTGGCCGGGTCCCTGGCGCGCCGCTCGGCTCGAGTGGGCCGGACGGCCGTACGCCTGCTCATGCTTGGTACCGTCGCCCTGCCGCTCGGACAGTTCATTCATCCCCTGCTTGAGCTCGCCGGCGCGATCTTTGTGATCGCGGGCCTGGTCTCCGTGACCGTCGGTACGTTTCCCGTGCTCGCGGATCGCGGCATCCCGGCGGCTGCGCGGCGGCTGCTGTTCGTGTCGATCGTCTTCTCGCTCTTCATCGGCGCGATGGCCGTCATCTACGCAGCCGGTGAAGCCGGAGTGATGGCATCGATCGACATCGGCTCCATGGCGCGCCTGCACGGCGTCTTCGCCGCCATCGGCGTGGTGTTCTGCGCGCTCCTGGGTTGGCGGCTCATCGGCGAGCCCTGAGCATCAGTGCAGGATCTGGGAGAGGAACCGCTTCGTCCGTTCCTGCTGCGGGGCCTCGAAGATCTGCTGCGGCGGTCCCTCCTCCACGATGACGCCCTCGTCGAAGAACACCATCCGGTTGGCTACGGCACGGGCGAACCCCATCTCGTGGGTGACGCACAGCATCGTCATCCCGGTCCCGGCAAGCTCGCGCATCACGTCGAGCACCTCGCTGATCATTTCGGGGTCGAGGGCCGATGTCGGCTCGTCGAAGAGCATGATCTTTGGTTGCATGGCCAGGGCGCGCGCGATCGCCACGCGTTGCTGCTGGCCGCCGGACAGTTGCGCCGGGTACTTGTGCGCCTGCTCGGGGATGCCAACCCGGGTCAGGAGCTGCATGCCCGCTTCCTCGGCTTCGGCGCGCGACGTCTTGCGCACCCGCATCGGCGCCAGGGTGACGTTCTGGAGGGCCGTGATGTGCGGGAACAGGTTGAATGACTGGAAGACCATCCCGATCTCGCTCCGCACGGCGGCGATGTTGCGGATGTCGTTCGTCAGCGCGATCCCGTCCACGACGATCTCGCCGCGCTGGTGCTCCTCGAGGCGGTTGATGGTGCGGATGAAGGTCGACTTGCCCGACCCGGAGGCGCCGAAGATGACGACCACCTCGCCCGCGGTGACCGTGAGGTCGATTCCGCGCAGCACGTGCAGCTGGCCGAACCACTTGTGCACGTCGCGCGCGACGATGATCTCCTTCACGTTCGCCGCCGGCGTCTCGAGCATCGGGGTCGCCTGGTCCTCCACGGGTGCACCTCGTTCGGGAGTCGAAGGATGCGTCATCAGCGCGTCCCCACGCCGAGCTGCCGCTCGAGGCGGTAGCTCGCCTGGGACATGGCATAGCACAGTACGAAGAAGACGCCGGCCACGAAGACGTAGACCTCCAGGTACGCGCCGAACGACTCGGGTTGGGCGAGCACCGCACGACCGATCCCGAGGAGCTCCACCAGGCCGACGATCGTGACCAGCGTCGTGTCCTTGAGGAGGCTGATGAAGAGCCCCACGTTCGCGGGGATCACCGACCGCAGCGCCTGCGGCAGGACGATGTAGAGGTTCATCTGGGTCGTGCTGAGGCCCAGCGCCTGCGAGGCCTCGATCTGGCCGGTCGGGATGGCCTGGAGTCCGCCACGCACGTTCTCCGCCACGTACGCCGCGGAGAAGAGGGTCACGCCGCCCATGGCGCGCGCAACCCGGTCGAGCCGCCACTCGCCGGGCAGGAAGAGCGGCAGGATGATGTCGGCCATGAACAGGATCGTGACGAGCGGCACGCCGCGGATGACTTCGATGTAGCCGGTGCTCAAGATCCGGACGATCGGCAGCTGGCTGCGACGGCCGAGCGCCAGCAGCACGCCCATCGGGAACGAGAGAAGGATGCCCACCGTCGCGATCAGGACCGTCAGCAGCAGTCCGCCCCACGCGTTGCTGCTGATCGAGGGCAGCGGCGTGCCTGCCATGCCGCTGAGGAGCAGGAACGAGAGCGGCAGCGAGAGCAACCACGCGATGCCGAGCGGCCGGCGCGGAACCAGCCCGCGCAGGGCGACGTAGAACGCCACCAGCACGAGCACGGCGTTTAGGGCCAGTGCGAGCGCCGGCACGATGCCGAGCGGAGAGAGGATCACCAGCCCGGCCAGGATGAGCTGGCATGCGGCCAGCGTGACGGCGAGCGTCCGCGTCGACTGCCCGTACACGCCGGCGGAGAATCCGGCGAGCACCGAGACGATCGCCAGGTTGAGCCAGACGCGCCACGCCTGGTCCGGTGGAAACTGCCCGATGAGGAACAGGCGCAGGTTGTTCGTCACCACGCTCCATTGCGCCTCGGTCAGGGCCCATTGACCGATCTGGAGGAGGAGCCAGGCGAGCGCGGCACCGATCAGCACCGTGATCAGCCCGTTGACCCAGCCGGAGAACAGGTTCTGGCGCAGCCAGGCCAGCGGACCGACCACGGTGATCGGCGGCGGCAGTGACCCGGCCGGCGTTCCGGCGGTCACTTTTCGAGCACCTGCACGCGGCGGTTGTAGAGGTTCATCAGCAGCGAGGTCACGAGGCTGATGGCCAGGTAGGTGCCCATGATGAGGATGATCACCGGCACCGGCTGCCCGGTCTGGTTCGCCATCGTTTGCCCGACCTTGAACAGGTCCGGATAGCCGATCGCGACGGCCAGGCTCGAGTTCTTGGCGAGGTTGAGGTACTGGCTCGTCAGCGGCGGGACGATGATGCGGAGTGCCTGCGGGAACACGATCATGCGCAGCGTGTCGCCCTCGGAGAGCCCGAGGGCCCGAGCCGCCTCGAGCTGGCCGCGCCGAACGGCCTGGATGCCGCCGCGCACCACCTCACCGATGAAAGCGGCCGTGTAGAGCACGAGCCCGACCAGCAGTGCCGTGAACTCGGGGGACAGCGAGAGCCCGCCGATGAAGTTGAACCGTTCCCGGATCGGCAGGTCGAACGCCAACGGCGCGGACACGATCCAGCCGACGACCATGAGCACCAGAAGGCCGAGCCAGCCCGCTGCGCGAAGGCCGGGCAGCGGGCGCCCGGCGTCCTGCCGGCGCTTGGACACGGTCCGAGCGAGGACGAGCAGGCCGATCCCGACCGCGGTGAATCCGAGCCAGACCGGGAACCCGGCCGCGATCTGCGGTCCCGGCACGAAGACGCCCCGCTGGTTCAGGAAGATCGATCCCGGAAGCGTCAGCGTCTGCGCCACCGAGGGAAGCTGGAGCAGGACAGCGAAATAGATCAGCACGAGCTGGACGAGGAGGGGCGTGTTGCGCATCAGCTCCACGTAGGCGGAGGTGATCCGTCTCAGGAGCCAGTTCGGCGACAGCCGCGCCACCCCAACGACGATGCCTAGGACGGTGGCCAGGATGATGCCGATGAAGCTGACGAACACCGTGTTGAGCAGGCCGACCAGGAATGCCTTGCCGTACGTATCGGTCGAGGAGTAGGGGATCGGGCTCTCGCTGATGTCGAACCCGGCGCTTCGGTTCAGGAATCCGAAGCCGAAGCCGACGCCCCGCTCGGTCATGGCGCTCATCAGGTTGCGGACCATGAGCGCGACCACGACGCCCACGATGAGGACGACCAGGATCTGGGCACCAATCCGCAGCACGCGGACGTCGCGCCATGGCGGCACGGCAGTAGCGCGCGGGGGCTGAGGCTCCGGCGTCATGTGAGCCGGTAAAGGATGACTCCGGGGCGAGATGACTCCCGCCCCGGAGTGTCAGTTCCGACTTATCGGAACGGCGGTGCGTAGAGGAGACCGCCGTCTTCGGTCCAGAGCGCGTTCAGTCCGCGCTCGAGTTCGAACGGCGTCCCCGCCCCCAGGTTGCGCTCGTAGATCTCGCCGTAGTTGCCCACGGCGGAGATGACGTTCACGACCCAGTCCGGCTCGAGACCGAGGCCCGAGTCGAATGGCTCGGCGCCTTCTGGGGTCACGCCCAGCAGACGCTGCACGACCGGGTTATCGCTCGTCTCGACCATGTCGGCCACGTTCTCGGACGTGATGCCCTGCTCCTCGGCCTCGATGGTCGCGTAGACGACCCACTTGACGACGTTGAACCACTGGTCGTCACCGAGCGGCGCAACCGGACCGAGCGGCTCCTTCGACATGACCTCCTCGAGGATCAGATGATCGTCGGGGTTTTCGAAGGCCGTGCGACGTGCGACGAGCTGCGAGCGGTCGCTCGTGACCGCGTCACATCGGCCCTCCTCGTATGCCGCGTAGGTCGGGTCGATCTCCGGGAACACCTGCGGCGTGATCGAGTCACCGAGCCGGTCGGTGAGGTTCAGCTCGGTGGTGGTGCCTGACTGCACGCAGACCGTCGCTCCGGCAAGGTCATCGACCGTTGTCGCATCGGTCAGCGTCGAGTTCACCATGATGGCCTGGCCGTCGTAGAACGTGGTGGGTCCGAAGAGGCCCCAGCTCGTGTCGCGGCTGACAGTCCAGGTCGTATTGCGGATGAGCACGTCGATGTCACCCGACTGGAGGAGCGGACCGCGCTGGTCGGTCGCGACCGAGCGGAACTCGACCGCCTCCGGATCGCCGAGGACCGCAGCGGCAATGGCGCGGCAGAAGTCGGCGTCGAAGCCGGTGTTCTCGCCGGTCGCCTCGTCCAGGAAGCTGAAGCCGGG
>CAYYDA010000140.1:0-4852 GCA_964470495.1 uncultured Steroidobacteraceae bacterium
CGGCGGTCGCCCTGGCGTGCGCCGTGCGGGCCGGCTGGCAGGGCGCGCTCATGGCGCCGACGGAGATCCTGGCGCGGCAGCATCACGCCGGGCTGGCGCCGCTCCTTGATCGGCTCGGCGTTCGCGCCGAGTTCCTCTCTGGCTCGCTCGGTGCCGCGCGCAAGCGCGAGATTCACGATGCCATCGCGGGCGGGCTGGCCGAGGTCGTCATCGGCACCCATGCAGTCATCAGCGAGGCGGTCAGCTTCCCGAGGCTCGCGCTCGTCATCGTCGACGAGCAGCACCGCTTCGGGGTCGGCCAGCGTGCGGCGCTCCAGGCTAAGGGGTCGGGCGGCGAGCCACACGTCCTCGCGCTGACCGCAACGCCGATCCCGCGCACCCTGGCGCTCACCGTCTACGGGGACCTGTCGATCAGCACCATCCGCGAGCTGCCGCCCGGGCGCGAGCCGATCCGCACCGAGATCCGGGACCGTCGAGCATTGCCGAAGATCGAGGCATTCCTCACCGCCGAGGCGGGGGAGGGACGCCAATCCTTCGTCGTCGTTCCGCTCGTCACCGAGTCTGATGCCCTCCAGGCCGCCAGCGCCGAGGCCGAGGCCGTAAGGCTGCGGGAGTCGCTCGCCCCGCTGCGGATTGGGATCGTCCACGGCCAGCAGAAGGCCGATCTGCGGGACCAGACGATGACGGCGTTCGCGGCCGGCGAGATGGACGTGCTGGTGGCCACGACCGTGATCGAGGTCGGCATCGACGTGCCGAACGCGAGTGTCATCGTCATCGAGGACGCGGAGCGCTTCGGGCTTGCACAGCTCCACCAGCTGCGAGGGCGCGTCGGCCGAGGGAAGCATCGGTCCTTCTGCATCCTGCTGTCGGACAGCACCGACGAGCTGGCCATGCGGCGGCTCGAGGTCGTGCGCGGCTCGAATGACGGATTCGCGATCGCCGAGTCGGATCTGGGGCTGCGAGGCGCGGGCAACCTGCTCGGGACGCGGCAGTCAGGGCTGCCGCCACTGCGGGTGGCGTCGCTGTTCGAGCCGCGCCACATCGAGCTCGCACAGCGGGCGCGCACGCTGGCCGACGAGGTGGTAGGCGGCGATCCGGCGATGACGAAGCGGCCGCTGCTCGCGCGGATGCAGCGCGACTTCGCGCCGGCCGAAGAGGAAGGGGACGCCGCCTGATGCGCGTCATCGCCGGCGCCGCCCGCGGCATCCCACTCGTGGCGCCGCGCGACCGCGCGACCCGGCCGATCACCGATCGCGTGAAGGAGACGCTGTTCGGAATCCTCGGCGAGCGGGTGCCGGAGGCGCGCGTCCTGGACCTCTACGCCGGCAGCGGGGCGATCGGGATCGAGGCGCTGTCGCGCGGCGCGGCACACGCCACGTTCGTCGAGAAGGCGCCGACGGCGCTGGCCGCGGTGCGTACGAACCTCGAGCGGACGCGGCTCGGCCACCTGGCGAGCGTGGAGCCTCGCGACGTCGAGCGCTTTCTGCGGGACGCCACGAGCGGTCCGTGGGAGCTGGTCTTCCTGGATCCGCCGTACGAGCAGCGTGATATCGTGGCGCCGCTTCGCGCCGTCGTGCTGCACGTGGCTCCCGGTGCGACGATCGTGGTCAAGCACTTCTGGCGAACCGAGCTGCCGAAGGTGCCGGGCCTGGAAGTTGCCCGGCAGCGCCGGTTTGGCGAGACGATGCTCACCTTTTGGGAGGCGGAGAACCGATGACGCGCGTAGCCGTCTTCCCCGGCTCGTTCGACCCGATGACCAACGCGCACCTGGACGTGGCGCGTCGCGCCTCGGGCCTCTTCGATCGGCTCATCATCGGCGTGCTGAACAACCCGAAGAAGGCGCCGATGTTCACCATCGACGAGCGGGTTGACCTCATCCGTCGCAGCGTGGTCGAGCTTGGCAGCCACGTCAGCGTGGATGCCTTCGACGGCCTCACGGTCGACTTCGCGCGCCGCCACGGGGCCGGCTTCATCGTTCGCGGGCTCCGCGCGGTCAGTGACTTCGAGGCCGAGCTCCAGATGGCGCTCACCAACCGGAAGCTGGCACCTGAGGTCGACACGACCTTCCTGATGACCGCGCTCGAGTATGGCTACGTCAGCTCGTCGCTCACGAAGGAGGTCGCCCGTTTCGGCGGCGACATCACCCCGATGGTTCCCGCTCCCGTGGCCGAGGCGCTGGCAGGCCGGCTCACGGCCGATCCACGCGTATAATCCGGCCAAGGAGGGCGCCACGGACATCATCTTTCTGGTCGAGCGGCTCGAGTCGCTGGTGGCGGCCGGCAAGAAGCTGCCGCTCACCAACAACATCGTGCTCGACCAGTCGACCGTGCTCGAGCTGATCGATCAGCTGCGCGTGTCCGTGCCGGACGAGGTGCGCCAAGCCCGCCGCATCACCGAGGAGGCTGCTCGCATCGGCGAGCGCGCGCGCGACGAGGGCGACGCGGTCATCGCTCGTGCACAGGAGCAGGCCGCCCAGATGCTCGAGGAGCGCGAGCTCGTTCGGGCCGCGAAGCAGCGTGCCGGCGAGCTGCTGGAGCAGGCGCAGGCCGAGGCACGCGAGGTGCGTCGCGGTGCCGACGAGTACGCGGCCGGCGTCCTGATTCGGCTGGAGGGGGAGTGCATCAAGGCGCTCACCAGCATCAAGCGCGGCATCGACATGCTCGACGAGCGGCACCGGCCGACCTCCAGCGACGACCGCCCCCTCGAGAGCGAGCCGTTCGTGATGGATTCCGAGGAGCAGGCCCGAGCCGCATCCCGGCCATGATCTCGTTCAACGTTGCCGGGCTCCTCCGGGAGCCGTCGGGGGTGGTACGCGACGTCCGTCTGCGAGACCACTACGTCAGCCTCGGGGCCGATGTCGAGCTGGCCGGCCCGCTGGATGCCGATCTCCGCCTGCTTCGCACGAATCGCGGCATCCTGGTGCGTGGGAACGTCCGTGCACCGCTGCGGCGCACGTGCGCGCGCTGCACCGACGCCTACGTGGACGAGGTCAGCGTCGACGTGGACGAAGAGTACTTACCCAGCATCGACCCCGACAGCGGCGCGCCGATCCCGATCGATGCCGAGGACGCAGCGACCGCATTGCACATCGACGAGCACCATGAGATCGAGCTGGACCGAGTCTTCCACGACGAGCTGGCCCTGACCGAGCCGATGCACCCTCTGTGCCGACCGGATTGCCCCGGCCTGTGCGTCGAATGCGGAGGTCGACTCGACTCCGGCGATCATGCGCACGGCGGCGAGGAGATCGACCCGCGGCTGGCCGCGCTCGCCGTCCTGCTGCACGACCGCAACGGCGACGGATAGTGGCCGGCCGCCACGTTTCGGACGCTCCGGCTATACTGCGGCGTCCCGTTCGTCATCGGTCAAGGAGTTAGCGCGTGGGCGTTCCCAAGCGAAAAGTATCCAAGGCGCGCCAGGGTGAGCGCCGCGCGCATCTTGCGATCAGCGCACCGCCGCTGGTCGAGTGCGACCACTGTCACGAGCTGAAGCGCGCCCACCACGTCTGCCCCACCTGCGGCTGGTACGCAGGTCGCGAGGCGGTCACGATCGAGCCGGTCGCCCCGGTCGAAGGCCAGCGCTAACGCCGATGCGCATCGCGGTCGACGCGATGGGAGGCGACCACGCCCCTCGCGAGATCGTCCGCGGCGCGATCGATTACGCACTGCACAGCACCGACGAGATCAGCCTCGTCGGTGCTGTTCCGCGCATCGAGCGCGAGGCCGCGGCGTATGGCAAGGGCGTGCCCGCCAACATCCTATTCGTCGACGCCCCCGAGGTCGTCGAGATGGGCGAGCACCCTGCCACCGCCATCCGCACGAAGCGGCGCTCGTCGATCGTGGTCGCCACTGATCTCGTGCGTGACGGCGCCGCAGATGCGGTCGTCAGCGCCGGCTCCACCGGAGCCACGATGGCGGCAGCCGTCTTCCGGCTGGGCCGCATCGAGGGTATCGACCGGCCCGCACTTCCCGCGCACATGGTGACCGCCACCGGCCCGGTAATGCTCCTCGACGTCGGAGCGAACGTCGACTCGGATCCCGAGAACCTGGTGCAGTTCGCGGCGATGGGCGCCATCTTCGCCGAGCACGTGCTCCACGTGAGCAACCCCCGCATCGGGCTCCTCAACATCGGTGAGGAGGTCGAAAAGGGGGATGAGCTGGCTCGCGAGGCGCATGCCAAGCTCGCCTCGCTCGACCTGCACTTCGTCGGCAACGTCGAGCCACACGACCTGATCGGGCATCGCGCCGACGTCGTGGTGTGTGACGGCTTCGTCGGCAACGTCGTGATCAAGTTCTTCGAGGGCATCACCAGCTACATGTTCCGCGCCCTGCGCGAAGACCTCCAGCACGGGCCGATCGCGCCGCTCGCTCTGTTGGCACTGAAGCCGGGCTTCGACCGCATGAAGGCGCGCTTCGACTACGAGCGCTACGGCGGCGCGCCCCTCCTGGGGGTCAAGGGGGTGAGCATCGTTACGCACGGCAGAGCCCGAGCCCGCATGATCGAGCATGCCATCCGGGTCGCATCCGAGTCGGCGCACGCGCGTGTCCCCGAGCTGATCGCGCAGTGGACGCGGGAGCACCCCGCATTGGTCCACCGCGGCGTGCGATCGCGCATCGCCGCCCGCCTGCACCGAGAGCGAGCGTAGCGTGCCCGCATCCGCCCGACGCGCGCGTCGTCGAGCCGGGCCGGGCATGCTGGCCCGTCGCCTGGCGCTGCTCGCCCTGTTCGAGAACGAGTTTCGCCCCGGCAGCGCGGTGGCGGCACTCGAGCGCATCGCGACCGAGCGCGACGTCCCGGCCGATGTGCTCGAGCACGCCGCGCGCATCGTCGGCGGCGTGGCCACCCACCGTGC
>CAYYDA010000141.1:0-4846 GCA_964470495.1 uncultured Steroidobacteraceae bacterium
GGGGGGGCCTCCGGCGTCTGCTTTGCCACCGGCGTTTCGCGGGCGACGGACGGCTCGTGAACCTCCGCGAACGTGGAGCGGCGGGCGAGCAGCGCCGGCCGCGGGCGTGGGTTTCCGCTGATCTGGTTCTTGCCGAGCTTCTTGGCCTGGTACATCGCCCGATCGGCGGCTGCCATCAGCTCCTCGGCCGACAGGCCATCCTCAGGGTGTGAGACGAGACCGATGCTGACGCTCGTCAGCGGCTCCGTCGCGCTCAGGACCTGGCCGACCTCCTCCGCACCGGCGCGGACCTTTTCGGCAACGACGAACGCGCCGACGATCTCGGTCTCCGGCAGCAGCACCACGAACTCGTCGCCACCGAATCGATAGGCACTGTCGACGTTCCTGATCGACGTGCGGATGACCGCGCCGAGGGCCCGCAGGACGTCGTCGCCGCGAAGATGGCCGGCCGTGTCGTTGATGAGCTTGAGGCCGTCCACGTCGATCATCAGCACGCAGAATCCGCGATCGCTGCGCCGCGTCCGGCTGACCTCCTGCTCGAGCGTCACGAACAGCTGGGAGCGGTTGAAGAGGCTGGTCAACGGGTCCGTGCGCGAGAGCGCGATGGCGTGCGCAACCGCGCGTCGCTGGTGGCCCGCGTAGGCGATCGCGACGAAGGCGAGCAGCCAGGTGGCACCAAGCCCGATCGAGAGGCGGAGCCCGTCCACCGGCGCGTACGTCGTGAGTCGTGGGTCAAGGAGGAGTACGCCGGCGAAGGCCGCGGTCGCCAGGCCGGCGGCGGCGAGTCCCGCGTTGGGACCGTAGGCCAGCGCCGCGGCGACCGAAACGAGGGCGAACAGCATCGCGAACGGGGACGACGCGTAGCCGGTGAGCACGAGCAGCCCGCCGATGAGGGCGACGGCGGCGGCGATCTCGGCGCCCCGAAGGAACCGTCCGCGATCCGACGTCCCCAGGATCTCGTGAAGCACCACCACCGTCGCCACGGCGGCCCCACCGAGCAGGAAGATCGGCCGCTGGTCGGCGACGAACGAGCCGCTCAGCCCGACGCCCAGGAGCACGATCGTGACCGTCAGCCACCACGCCACGCGGAGCGTCGACTCACTGCCCCGCGGTTCCCGGACGGCAGCATCCGTGGGATGGGAGGCGCGAGCCGCAGGGACCGTGATCGCTCGCAGCCGATCGGCGCCGTCGGAGCTCGCGGTGCCCTCGCCGGGCACGCGGCGGCCCGCCAGCATCGCTCCGATGAGGAGCAGCCCAACGAGTAGCAAGGTCACTGCGATGATGGCGAGCTCGGGTGGCACGTACCCCTCGTCCCCTGGTCCGTGGTTGATTCCCCCGGTAGATCCCGGAACGAGCAGTATGGCGGCCCATGCGAAGATGGTGCAAACGTACTAACCCACCCGTACTACCACAGGTGTGGCCAGGACGCACCAGAAGGCATCGAGCGGGTGCGGTGATACACTCGGTGGCCTCCCATGGTCGATGCAGCGCAGGGTGCGCCGCACGGTCCGCGACCCCCGCGGCCCTGGCTGGCAGCACTCCTCTCATTCGTGTTCCCCGGGCTCGGTCAGGCGTACGCCGGCCAGCGCCGGATCGCCGTGCTGCTCGCCGTTCCGGTGCTGCTCCTCATCGCGGCCATCACGGCGGCGGTCAACGGTGTCGGCGACCTCCGGAACGGGCTGCTCTCGAGCACGTTCCTCGTGGCGGTGGTCACCACGAACGTGGCCCTCTTCGGTTGGCGCACGTTTGCCATCGCCCACGCTGGGCTCGCGCCCCCGACAGTCGATCCCCGCGAGCGCCGAATCGGCCTGACCACGGTGGCCATCCTGGTCGTGGCGGCCATCGGCATGCACGCATGGGTCGGCGTGGTGGTCGGCCAGCTCGACGACACATTGCGCCAGGTCTTCGGCCGGACCATCGTCGACAGCGCGCCGGCCCCGAACCCCCCGGCAAGCGGTGCCGTGGAGCAGCCTGACGAGCCCGTGAACACACCGCAGTACCGATGGGACGGCACCGAGCGGATCAACATCCTCCTCCTCGGCACCGATGCCGATCCGAGTCGAGACGCGGTGCTCACCGATGTCGTGCTCGTCATCAGCATCGATCCCGTCGCCGAGACGGCGGCGATGATCTCCGTGCCACGCGATACCGGGTTCCTGCCGATGCCCGACGAGTCGCTCTTCGTCGGTGGCGTCTTCCCCGGCAAGGTGAACGAGCTCGCGCTGCACGCCAGCCTCGATCCGGCCACCTGGTGCCCGGACCTGGCCGATGATGCGACCGCCTGCGGGCTGCGCACGATCGAGCGCTCGGTCGGGCTCTACCTGGGCCTCCAGATCCACCACTACGCGATGGTCGACATGGCCGGCTTCGCCGAGCTGATCGACGCCCTGGGCGGGGTGACCCTGTGCCTGCCCGGCGAGCTGCACGACCCGCAGTTCGACGGCAGCCTCAGCAACGCCGGGCCCGGCGACCCGCTGGTGCTCCCTGCCGGCTGCCACGAGTACGACGGGCTCGATGCGCTGGCCTACGCGCGGAGCCGGAAAGGGTGGATCGAGATGCCGGACGGGACGCGGCAGGACCAGAGCGACTTCAGCCGCAACGAGCGACAGCAGAAGCTGCTGCTGGCGCTGCGCAACGAGCTCGCCGAGGCCGACATCTTCTTCGAGCTGCCCGCGGTCCTGCGGGCCGTCGCGGGGTCGGTGAGCACGGATGTCCCGCGTGACCAGGCCGGCGACCTCGCGAGTCTGCTGCCGCTCATCACCGGCCCCGACATCGAGCGGGTGGTGCTGGGGTACCCGGACTTCGTCGACGCGCCCGCCCAGCCCGACCTCAACTACCTGCTCGTTCCACGGAGGGACGCGATCCGCGAGGAGATGGCGCGACTCGTCGGCGCGGATGCGCTGTCCGGGTGGTACCTGGGCACGACGGCCTCGGGCCCGAACGCAGCCGGCTCGGTGAACGCCCCGGCCCCGTAGCGACCCTCAGTCCAGCTGGCCGAGGCCGAAGGCGAGGAGGGCGAGTGCCGCCGAGAGGGCGGTGAGGGTGAGCATCGCGTCGCGATGCGTCAGCCCCTGCCGCAGGAGCCAGTGGTGGATATGGCCGCGGTCGGCCACGAAGAACGCCTCGCCGCGTGCCGTGCGCCGGACGACGGCCCACGCCGTGTCGAGCAGCGGAACCCCCAGCGCGATGATCGGCACCCACGGAGCCACCGGCCGCACGCCGTCCTGGGTCAGTGAGATGCCGATGGCTGCGATCACGAAGCCCAGGAACATGGAGCCCGTGTCACCCATGATGATCGAGGCCGGGTACAGGTTGTAGGCAAGGAATCCCACCGCCGCGCCGATGGTCGCCGCGATGATCGGCAGTGTCGGGTCGACGCCATCCACCGCCGCCAGCAGGCCGAACGCACCGAGCGCGGTGAGGGCTACGCCCGAGGCGAGGCCGTCGAGTCCGTCGATCAGGTTCACCGCATTGATGACGCCGACGATCCAGACGACCGTGATCGGCAATGCGAGCGGACCCAGGTCGACGATGGCCCATGGCAGAAAGATGCGGTCGACGCTCAGGCCGAGCCACCATGCGAGCACGGCCGCGGCAGCCTGAAACGCCAGTTTCACCATCGGGCGCATGCCGCGAACGTCGTCGACGATGCCAACTAGCAGGAGCATGCCGACGCCGGCGAGGATCGCCGGCGCCCGGTTCGGCCGGAGCCCCTCCGTTTCGCCCAGGTCGGGCGACGCCAGCGTCGCGAGCCCGATCGCGACCCCGAAGGCAATGGCCATCGCCACGCCACCGAGCCGCGGGATCGGGACCTGGTGCACCTTGCGGCCGCCCGGCTGGTCCAGCAGCCCGTAGCGGTGGGCAAGCGTCCGCACGAGAGGCGTGACGATCAGTCCGACGACGAGGGCGGCAGCGAACGTGAGGGCGGTCAGCATCGGGTGCCGCGAATGGTAGCGTGGTCGGGGCGGCCGGATTCGAACCGGCGGCCTCCTGCTCCCAAAGCAGGCGATCTGCCAGACTGATCTACGCCCCGCCGAATGCGGAGGCTACCACGCAGCTACGCCGACGCGCGGGTCACGGCCAGATGGCGCGGATCGCGTTGCGTACGCCATCGCTGATGGCACCCGGGCCGCCGACGAAGACGACATCGGTGGGGTCGAGGCGCCGAAGTTCGGCGGCGACCACTGCCGGCACGGCGTTCGGCTTGATGAGGAGGAGCGGTGCGGCGCGGGTGGCGGCCACAGGCCCGGCAGACAGCCCATCCGGAAAGGCGCTTCCCGTCGCGAGGTAAACGGTCGAGACGGAGTTTGCGGCGTGGGTGGCCTGGCTGAGGGCGACCGCGGTAGCGTACCGATCGGCGCCGGCGAAGCGCCCGACGGTTGGTGCGTGCCCACGCAGCTGAGCAAAGACTGCGTCACTGACGGCGCCGGCGCCGCCCATGACCACGATCTGGCTCGGGTTGAGGCGCGCGAGCTCCTGTGCTGTGGCCGACGGCAGCTGGTTCGGCGACACGAGGAGGATGGGGGCGCGCTGTCGCGCTGCCTCGGCCCCGGCCGCAAGCGCATCGGGGTAGTTGCGCCCCGTCGCGATGAACACGGTTCCGGCGCCGGATGGGAAGGTCGATGCGCTTATCGCGGCGGCGGTGGCATATCTGTCCACGCCCGCCAGCCTGGTGGCCGACCCCGCGGTGAAGCCGCGGAGGGCCTCGACGACGCCATCGGACACGGCGCCAGGCCCGCCGAGCACCACGATCCTTCCGGGGCGCAGCCTGGTCAGCTCGGCCGCGGTCGCGCCCGGCATGGAGCCGGGTGCGACGAGCAGCAGCGGGCCGCCGGCGATGCGTGCG
>CAYYDA010000142.1:0-4821 GCA_964470495.1 uncultured Steroidobacteraceae bacterium
GTCTCGGCCTGCGTCGAGGCCGGTCGGCGGGCCGGCCGCGCCTGGCCGGCCGATCCGTGGCTGATCCGGACCCCGACCGACGTCGCCGAGCCGTTGGTCGACACCATGGGCACGCTCGAGCGCGAGGAGCTGCGCGTCCTCCTCCTCGACACCAAGAACGTGGTGACTGCGGAGCGCACGGTCTACCGCGGCAACCTGGCGGGATCCTCGGTGCGTGTCGGCGAGGTCTACCGCGATGCCGTGCGTGCCTGCGCGGCGGCGATCATCGTCGCCCACAACCATCCCTCCGGCGACCCGAGCCCGTCCGGCGAGGACCTGCGCATCACCGCCGAGCTGGCGGAAGCCGGGCGCCTCCTCGACATCGAGCTGCTGGATCACCTCGTCATCGGGCGCGGCCGATGGACCTCGCTGCGTGCCCGTGGCGCGCTGGGTCAGCCTCCGCCGGCGACGATTCGGGAGAGCACCCCGGTGGCGTGGTCGACAACGTAGATCTCGCCGTCCTCGGCGACGCCGAAGCTGCTGATCGACATTCCCGTCTCGAGCAGGATGTGCGGCGGGAGGGCGGTGCCGTCCGCGGGCGCCTCGGCGTCGGCGGGAACGCCCATCAGGAGCCCCATGCAATAGTCGGCGAACAGGTACCAGCCGGCGAGCCCGGGGATCCCGCTGCCGCGGTACACATGCCCTCCGGTCACCGAGCAGCCGAGGTCACGGCCGTACTCGGCAAGCGGCAGGAGCAGGTCTTCGGCCGAGCAGCCGGTGTCCGCGAAGCAGTGGGCCGCTTCCATGACGTTCCACCCGAGGTTGGCGCCGGCATCGGCCACCGGGTCGACCCGGTTGATCTCCTCGAACGCGTTCTGGCCGACGTCGGCGATCCAGAGCGCACCGGTCGCCGGATCGAAGCTGAAGCGCCACGGGTTGCGCAGGCCGAACAGGTAGATCTCGGGAAGCCCACCGGCACCGTCGGCGAAGGGGTTGTCAGGCGGGATGGCATAGGCGCCGGGCGTCGAGACGTCGAGGCGCAGAATCGAGCCGAGCAGCGTCGACGTGTCCTGGCCGTGGCCATGCGGGTCGTCGCCGGCGCCACCGTCGCCGAGTCCGAACCACAGGTATCCATCAGGCCCGAACTCGATCTGCCCGCCGTTGTGGTTCGGGTACGGCTGCTCGAGGGGCAGGAGCACCCGCTCGCTGGCAGGATCGAGGATCGGCGGCTCGTCTCCGTCCTGGGTGCCGGACAGCTCCGCCAGGACGGTGTTGCCCGCAAGATCCGTGTAGTGCACGAAGGCACGGCCCACCGCGGGCCAGTCCGGGTGGAGAGCCAGTCCCAGCAGGCCGCGCTCGTCGCCGGCGCTGATGCGGTCCGTCAGGTCGAGCGACGTCGCGCGTTCGCCGCGTTCGGGATGGACGGCCACGACTGTGCCGCGCTGCTCGTTGACGAGGAGCCATCCGCCCGGCGCGCCCGCGAGGCCGATGGGGCTGACCAAGTCCTCCATCACCGGCTCGAGGGCGATCGGCGGCGGATCGGCGGCGGTGGGCGCCGTCGACTGCGTGGGTGCGACGCTGGCGCTCACCGCCGCCGACGGCGTGACGGAGGCGGATGAGCTCGGGGAGGCGGTAGGGACCTGGGCGAGGGAGCCCGAGCCCGCGGGGCTGCCGCACGCAGCAAGCAGGGCCGCAGCGAAGATCAGCGAGGGACGACGACGCGGGCGCAGCATCCGCCGCATTGTCGCCGACATCGTGCGGTCGTGCCGATGACGGGCCGGATCGGGTAGGGTGAGGCCAGCCATGACGACGACGAAGGAGAGCGTGCGGCGCGCGGTCGCCGCGTTGGCCCAGGCACCGGTCGCGGGCGGTCCCCACCCCGGGGCCGACGAGATCGGCAGCCGACGCAGCATCGTGATCGAGCGGATCGCGCCCGAGATCGACGGGGGCCGCTATGCCGTGAAGCGCGTCGTCGGTGACCAGCTGCTGGTGACGGCCGACATCTTCGCCGATGGCCACGACCTGCTCAATGCGAACCTGCTGCTGCGCGCGGACGACGAGCAGGCCTGGCGCGACGCGCCGATGCGCCCGATCGACAACGATCGCTGGTCGGGACACATCGAGCTGCTCCGCAACCGGCGTCATGTCTATGTCATCGAGGCCTGGCGCGACGATTTCGGCTCGTGGCGCGACGGCCTGCGCAAGAAGCTCGAGGCATCGGTCTCCGTGCCGAACGAGCTCGAGGAGGGGCGGATCATGCTCGAGGGAGCGCTGCGCCGCGCCGAGGAGGCGGAGGCAGGCGACGATGCCCGCCGCATCCGCCAGGCGCTGATCGCGCTGCGCCGCGCCCGCTCCGAGGCCAGCCGCGCGGCCGCCCTCGTCGGGGACGACCTGCTGGTAGCCATGCGCCGCCATCCCGACCGGCGTTTCGGCACCCGGTCGGCTGAGCTTCCGCTCATGGTCGAACGCGAGCGCGCCCGGTTCGGCGCCTGGTATGAGCTCTTCCCGCGCTCGCAGGGTCGTGACCCGAGGCGGCCGACGGCCACCACCTTCGCCGACGCCGAGTGGCGCATCCCGCAGGTCGCGGACATGGGGTTCGACGTCCTGTACGTGCTGCCCATTCATCCGATCGGCCGCACGAACCGCAAGGGTCGCAACAACACGCTCGATGCCACGCTGGACGACGTCGGGTCGCCGTACGCCATCGGCTCCGCGGATGGTGGCCATGACACCGTGGCGCCCGAGCTCGGCGGCCTCGAGGCCTTCATGCACTTCCGCGAGCAGGTGGAGGCGCACGGCATGGAGATGGCCCTGGACATCGCCATCCAGGCCTCGCCTGACCACCCGTATGTGACGCAGCACCCTGACTGGTTTCGCCACTCGCCCGACGGCTCGATCAAGTACGCCGAGAACCCGCCGAAGAAGTACCAGGACATCTACCCGGTCGACTTCGCCGGCGAGGACGCGGCGTCGCGCGAGGCACTGTGGCACGAGTGGAAGCGCGTCTTCACCGTCTGGATCGAGCGCGGGGTCAAGATCTTCCGGGTCGACAACCCGCACACCAAGCCGATCCCGTTCTGGGCGTGGCTGATCGCCGAGATCCACCGCAACCACCCCGACGTCATCTTCCTGTCGGAGGCATTCACGAAGCCGAAGATGATGCGGCAGCTGGCCAAGATCGGCTTCACCCAGGGCTACACGTACTTCACGTGGCGCGAGACGGCGGCCGAGCTGCGCGACTACATGACCGAGCTGACCCAGACGGAAATGGTCGAGTACTTCCGCGGCAACCTGTTCGTCAACACGCCCGACATCAACCCACACCATCTCGACCACGGCCGGCCTGCCTTCGTCATCCGCACCGTGCTCGCGGCGACGCTGTCCAGCTCGTACGGCATCTACTCGGGCTGGGAGCTGTGCGAGTCCGCCCGCCTGGGCGAGCGCGAGGAGTACCTGGACTCCGAGAAGTACGAGATTCGCGCCCGCGACTGGGACGCGAAGGGCAACATCAAGCTCCTCATCGGCGAGCTGAACCGACTGCGCCACGAGCGCGCCGCGCTGAAGCGCTACGACAACCTGCGCTTCGAGAACGTGAGCGGCGAGCGGACCCTCTTCTATCGCAGGGCGCTGCCACACGGCAAGGTGGATCCGCTCAGCGGACAGCCCAACCGCTGGCGCGATGCGGTGTACGTCGCGGTGAACTGCGACCCGACCACGCCCGAGCGTGCGATCCTGCATCCCGACCTGCCGGCAGTCGGCATCGGGTGGGACGAGCCGTACCTGCTCACCGACCTGCTCACCGGCCAGGTGTCGCGCGAGCACGGTGCCGACCTGGCGGTCGTCCTGGATCCGGCGGGGGAGGCATTCCGCATCTTTACCGTGGCGCCCATCGACCGGGGTTGACCAGGCCAGCAGACAGGACCAACCGTTGAGGAGACCCGAAGCCCGATGACCGCCAGCCGCGCCCCGCGCCGCACCGCCGTCGGTACGCCGCAGCTCCTGCGCGACGATCCGCACTGGTACCAGGACGCGATCATCTACCAGCTCCACGTCAAGGCGTTCTACGACTTTACGGGGGACGGGATGGGTGACTTCGCCGGGCTGACCGAGAAGCTCGACTACATCGCCGACCTCGGCGTCACGGCCGTGTGGCTCCTGCCGTTCTACCCGTCTCCGCTGCGGGACGATGGCTACGACATCGCCGACTTCACCCGCGTCCATTCCGACTACGGCTCGCTGCGCGACTTCCGCAACTTCGTGCGCGAGGCCCATCGGCGCGGCCTGCGCGTCATCACCGAGCTCGTCGTCAACCACACGTCCGACCAGCATCCGTGGTTCATCGAGTCGCGCTCGTCCCGACGGAGCCCGAGGCGAGACTGGTACGTGTGGAGCGACACCGACCAGAAATACGCCGACGCACGGATCATCTTCACCGATACCGAGACGTCGAACTGGACCTGGGACCAGGAGTCGCAGCAGTACTACTGGCATCGGTTCTTCAGCCACCAGCCGGACCTGAACTTCGACAACCCGCAGGTGGTGAAGGCGGTGCTCCGGGTGATGCGCTTCTGGCTCGACCTGGGGGTGGATGGGCTCCGCCTGGACGCTGTGCCGTATCTCGTCGAGCGCGAGGGAACGAACTGCGAGAACCTGCCCGAGACGCACGCGATCCTCAGGCAGGTGCGCGCCGCGGTCGACGAGCGCTATACCGGACGGATGCTGCTGGCGGAGGCGAACCAGTGGCCGCCCGACGTGCTGCCGTACTTCGGCACGCCCGAGGAGCCGGAGTGCCACATGGCCTTCCACTTCCCGCTCATGCCGCGCATCTGGATCGCCCTGCGC
>CAYYDA010000143.1:0-4774 GCA_964470495.1 uncultured Steroidobacteraceae bacterium
AAGGCAGAGGTCTCTGGTTCGAGTCCAGAAACGCCCACCACCTCACCTCCCTCGATCGATGGAGCGCTCGTGTCTGCAGATCCGGCCGCCACTGCGCCGATGCCCGACGAGCGTGCGATGGGAGTCCTGGACGAGCCCAACGATGGCCGCGTCCTCCACGCGTCGCTTGCCGGCGTCGTCTACGCCCGCCACCCGGTGCGCACTCATCTCGTGACCGCCGTCGACGATGCCGCAGAGGTGGTCACCCAGTACGTCGGAGAGCTCGGGAACGATGTCCGCCTGGTAGCGGTCAGTGAGCGCATGGTGGCCATCACCCAGGGTCGCGCTTATCCGATCAACGAGATCCGCGCGGGCCGCCTTGCGCGCCTGCTCGAGCGCTTCGTGACGCGGCCCGGCTACGGCATCGGGCTCGGCTCCGCCGAGACGATGGAGCTCGCGATCCGCGAGGTCGGTGCGCCACGGATCCTGCTCGCCGCTGCCGCATCCGCGGTCACGAAGCCCTTCGGAGTCCATGGCGTCTTCTATCGGATCGCTGGCCCGCAGGCGAAGGCCATCGACGGTCCGACCGCGTACACCATCCCGCCGTACAACCAGGCCGCCACGCTGGGACCGAAGGACCCGGATGCTGCAGCGCGTTCGCTGGCTGCGGCGATCGGCGCGCCCGTTGCGATCATCGACGCAAACGATGCCGGCTGTGCCGTCCTCGGCGCGAGCCCTGGCGTCGACCGTCGGTTCGTGGAGCGCCTCTTCGCGGACAACCCGCTCGGCCAGGCGCGCGAGCAGACGCCGATCTGCGTCGTTCGCGAGGTGCCCTGGCCGGACGGCGAAGAGCTCCCACCGGAGCCGCGTCGACGCCTGACGCCGCCGTAGGCACTGCCCTCGTGAGCGAGCGCGAGCTCATCCTGACCCTGTCCTGCCCGGATCGGCGGGGGATCGTGTTCGCGGTCGCGCGCGCAATCGCGGAGGGCGGCGGCAACATCCTCGACAGCCAGCAGTTCGGCGATCCGGACCAGGCCGTCTTCTTCATGCGCGTCCACTTCGCCGATGACGCGGCTCGGACCGCGTCCACCTGGCGCGAGACCTTCGCGCCGCTGGCGGCCGAGTTCGACATGCGCTGGGAGCTGCACGACGCCGGGCACCGGCAACGGATCCTGGTGGCCGTCTCGCGTGAGGGCCACTGCCTCAACGACCTGCTGTACCGATGGCAGACCGGGGCCATCGCCGCCGAGATCGTCGGAGTCGCATCCTCCTACCCGGACTTCGAGTCGCTCGTCGCGGGCTACGGTTTGCCGTATCACGCGCTGCCCGGTGCCGACGCGAGGGGCCAGGACCGCGACCGAGCGCTGCTTGGCCTTGTTGAGGAGCATCGCGTCGAGCTGGTCGTGCTCGCGCGCTACATGCAGATCCTGGGGCCGGAGGCGTGCCACGCGCTGGCCGGTCGAGCGATCAACATCCATCACTCGTTCCTGCCGTCGTTCAAGGGCGCGCGGCCCTACGCCCAGGCGCACGCGCGCGGTGTCAAGCTCATCGGCGCAACCGCCCACTACGTGACGGAGGAGCTCGACGACGGACCGATCATCGAGCAGGAGGTGGCGCGCGTCGACCACGCCCACAGCGTGGCCGAGATGGCCCGCGTCGGCCGCGACGTGGAGTGCGTGGCCCTGGCCCGATCGGTGCGCTGGCACGTCGAGCATCGGGTCCTCCTGCACGGCGATCGGACGGTCGTATTCCGCTGACTTTGACCGTCATGGCACCGAGCGGATAGGATGCGGCGGCGTGTGGGGATGTAGCTCAGCTGGGAGAGCACCTCCTTTGCAAGGAGGGGGTCAGGGGTTCGAGTCCCCTCATCTCCACCAACCTGCACGCCCCGCCGAGGTCCTGTAGCATGCCCCCGGTGATCCACCGATTCTTCGCACTCCTGTTCGTTGCTGCGCTTCTCGCGGCATGCTCGACCCCTCAGCAGACCTCCTCCGTAGCCTCTTCAGCGACCGCTCCGGCCAGCGCCACGAGCGCGCCGAGCGCGTCCGAGCCGGCCGCGGAGAGCCCCAGCCAGGCGGCGGCACCGTCGACCGAGCCGACCCCCAGCGGACCGCCCATCGGTGGCATCTACGCCGGCCCGGTGAGCCAGGTGATCGACCCCCGCATCGCGGACCTGCCGCCGCGCGTCTACGTGCCGAACGAGACGTCGAACGACATCGCGATCATCGATCCGGTGACCCTCGAGATCGTCGGCCGCATCAGCGCCGGCGCCGCTCCGGAGCACATCTCCCCCGATTGGGATCTTTCGAAGCTGTACGTCAGCAACATGAACGGCGCGACCCTGACAGTCATCGATCCCGTGACGCAGGAGTCGGTCGAGACGATGGAAGTGCCGTTCCCGTACAACACCTACTTCACGCCCGACGGTGAGAAGGCGATCATCGTCGCGGACTACCTCGGCAACGACATGATCGCCGACAACGGGCTCTACTTCTACGATCGCGAGACGTGGGAGCTCCTCAAGTTCGTCCAGGTTCCGTGGGCCGGCGTCAACCACCTCGACTTCGCGGCCGACGGGAGCTACCTGATGGTCACGACCGAGACCGCCGGGGCAGTGGTCAAGATCGACGTCGCTGCGATGGAGATCCTCGGCGCGGTGGAGGTCGGCGGATCGCCCCTGGACATCCGCCTGGGGCCGGTTGGCGACGTCTTCTACGTCGCCAACCAGGGCACGCATGGGGTCGACATCATCGACGCGGAGGCGATGCAAGCCGTCGGCTTCATCCCGACCTCCAGCGGCGCGCATGCGTTCGCCTTCAGCCGTGACGCCACCAGGCTGTTCGTGACCAACCGCCTCGAGAACACCATCTCTGTCATCGACCTCGCCTCGAGCTCCGTCGTCGACACCTGGGAGGCCGGCGGATCGCCCGACATGGCCACCGTATCGCCGGACGGCAGCCAGCTGTGGATCTCGAACCGGTTCCACGGGACGGTGACCGTGTTCGACCCCGAGACGGGGGAGCAGCTGGCCAACATCGCGACCGGCGGCAACCCCCACGGGCTCACGTACTGGCCGCAGCCGGGCAACTTCAGCCTGGGCCACAACGGCAACATGCGTTGAGGCGGGGCCCCGCGTGAGCCTTCGCCGAAGCGCGATCACGCTCCTTGCCGGAGCGTTGCTCGCGGCTTGCTCGAACACCTCCACCCCTTCGCCCGAAAGCTCCATCGGCGCACCGAGCACCGATGTAGAACCGAGCGCCAGCGCCAGTGCCTCCGCATCGCCGTCGCCGACCGCGGAACCGACGCCCACCCCCGAGCCGATCGGTGGCGTGTACAGCGCAACGGTGAGCGGCGAGCTCGACCCGCGCGTTGCGGATGTTCCCGAGCGGGTCTACGTGCCGAACGAGGAGTCCGACGACGTCGCCGTCATCGACCCCGAGACGTTCGAGGTCATCGGCCGTTTCCCGGTCGGCGACATGCCCGAGCACATCAACCCGGACTGGGGCCTCGAGAACCTGTATGTGTCGAACATGAACGGCGGGACGCTGACCGTGATCGACCCGATGACCTCCGAGCCGATCGAAACCATCGACCTGCCGATCTTCCCGTACGCGCTGTATTACACGCTCGATGGTGAAAAGGTGATGGTCGTCACCAATTACATCGCCGAGGAGGACATCGCGGACAACGGCGTCCATTTCTACGATCCCGACACGTGGGAGCTGATCGAGTACGTGCAGGTGCCACACACCGGGGCGGATGACGCCGACCTGACTGCCGACGGCCGCTACCTGGCCATCAGTGCCGAGTACAGCGGCTGGCTCGTGTTCATTGACACGGTGGAGATGAAGCTGGCCGGCGAGGTCAACATCGGCAGCCTTCCCCGTGACGTGCGCCTCTCGCCGGACGGGAGCGTCTTTTACGTGACCAACGAGGGGTTGGGAGGCATCCAGGTCGTCGACGCGGTGGCGTGGGAGCTCCTGGAGTTCATTCCGACGGGCGAGGGCACGCACGGCATCGAGTTCAGCCGCGACACGACCCGGATGTTCGTGGCCAACCGCGCGGCCGGCACGATCTCGGTCATCGAGGTGGCATCGAATGACGTCGTCGAGACGTGGCCGGTTGGCGGGTCACCCGACCAGATGGTGCTCAACCCCGATGGCAGCCAGCTGTGGGTATCGAACCGCTTCCACGGGTCCGTGTCGGTGGTCGACACCACGACGGGCGAGGTGATCGTGGAAATCGCGACGGGCGCCAATCCTCACGGCCTGACGTATTGGCCCCAGCCCGGCACAATGGCGATCGGACAGAACGGCAATATGCGATGACGCGTCGTTCACAGCGGGTGAATGCGGTTGAAACGGGTCGCCTTGACCGCATACCGGAGCCGGTGCTACAGTAGGCTGGCTCTCGCGGGGAGACCCACTCCGGCTCTCCTCGCGTTCGTTGTGACAAGCCCACATTGATCGGTCTCCTGACCGCTGCGCGCGACGTTCGTGGCGCCCAACGGTCAGCGGACATTTCGCTGACGCCGTGACGGATTCGTCGCCAGGGCGTCGACCGGAGGCCCATGTGGCCGACCGGCGGGCCCAAGCGCACGAGCCGAAGACGGCGAGCGTCCGCCACGCGGGCGCGCGACCTTACCAATCGAAGAATGGAAGCATCGATTTCGTCGAGGAGATTCCGACGCGACCGCATCGTCATGCGAAGGCCAGCACCGTGCTAGCCGCGTGAACGTTGTAGGTCAAGCTACTAAGAGCACGCGGTGGATGCCTTGGCGCCAAGAGCCGACGAA
>CAYYDA010000144.1:0-4761 GCA_964470495.1 uncultured Steroidobacteraceae bacterium
CCGGCTGGCGGATGGGGTATGGGATCCTGCCGGAGTGGCTGGTGCCCGCCTTCAGCCGGCTCGTCATCAACAGCGTGTCGTGCACGAACGCGTTCGCCCAGTACGGCGCCATCGAGGCTCTCACCGGACCGCAGGACGAGGCCGATGCCTACCGTGCCGAGTTCATCGAGCGCCGATCCCTGATGGTCGACGGTCTCAACGCGATCGACGGAATCACCTGTCGTATGCCGCACGGCGCGTTCTACGCCTTCCCGAACGTGTCGTCGTTCGGGCGGACCAGCGCCGAGGTCGCCGACCACCTGCTCTACGACGCCGGCGTGTGCGGCCTGGCCGGGACGGCGTTCGGGAAGCACGGCGAGGGGTTCATGCGCTTCAGCTACGCCAACTCGCGCGAGAACCTCGCGCTGGCCCTCGAGCGCATCGGCGAGTCGCTCGCGAAGCTCGAGCGGACCGGTCAGCTGGTGGGGGCGACCACGTGACCCGACCGCGCGTCCTCGTCACGCGCGTCATCCCGGACGCCGGCCTGGATCGGGTGCGCGAAGCCTGCGAGGTCGACCTGTGGGAGGACGAGCTCCCGCCCTCGCGCGAGGAGCTGCTGGCCCGCGTCAAGGGTGTCGACGGGCTGCTCTCCCTGCTGACAGACCGCGTCGACGACGAGCTGCTCGACGCGGCCGGCACTCAGCTCAAGGTGGTCAGCAACTTCGCCGTCGGCTTCGACAACATCGACGTCCCGGCCCTCACGCGGCGCAAGGTCCCCGCCGGCAACACCCCCGGCGTGCTGACCGAGACGACCGCCGACCTCGCCTTCGCCCTGCTCATGGCGGCGGCACGCCGCATCCCCGAGTCGGTCGACTACGTTCGCGCCGGCAGCTGGAAGACGTGGGGCCCGATGCTCCTGATGGGCGTCGACGTCCATGGCGCAACGCTCGGGATCGTCGGCTTCGGCCGCATCGGTCGCGAGATGGCGCGGCGCGGCCGTGGGTTCGGGATGCGAATCCTGTACCACGACGTTCAACCGGCCAGTCCCGAGGACGAAGCGGAGCTCGGGGGGCGACGCGTCGAGATGGCCGAGCTCTTGCGGGAATCCGACTTCGTGACGCTGCATGTCAACCTGACCGATGAGACCCATCACCTGATCGACGCCGATGCGCTCCGCGCCATGAAGCCCTCGGCCGTGCTGGTCAATACATCGCGCGGGCCGGTCGTGGATCCCGAGGCGCTCGAACGGGCGCTGCGGGACGGCGAGATCTTCGCAGCCGGCCTCGACGTCACCGACCCGGAACCGCTGCCGGCCGACCACCCACTCGTAGCGCTGCCGAACTGCGTTGTCGTGCCCCACATCGCGTCGGCCAGCCGCGTGACGCGGGACCGGATGGCCGAGATGGCGGCCGCCAACCTGCTTGCCGGGCTGCGCGGGGAGCGACTGCCGACGCCGATCAATCCCGAGGTTTACGAGTAACCCGTGCCCAACGAATCCCCGTTCCGCCTCCCCGACCTGTCGCACCCGAACAAGTACGAGCACCGCAGGCCGCGACGCCCGCCGCACCTGCCGAAGCGGCTGACGCCGCCGCCGGACCGCTCCGGGCCTCCGGACCTGACGCTCTTCCTCTACGCGGGGGTCGTGCTGCTGGTCATCCTGGCGGTGCTGGCGATCCCGTACCTCATCGGCTACATGTTCGAGGTCGTCCGCTTCTAGGCACGCTCAGGCCTGCGCCGTCCAGACCAGGATCTGGCCGTCCTCGACCTTCACCCGCGGTCGAACGAGGTCGGGTAGCTCGATCGGATAGGCCCGCGCATCGCCGCGGTAAGGCTCCTCGCGCCACGCGCGCCGCCCATTCGCGAGACGGCCGGTCAGGTCGAAGCTGGCGTCGTGGCACGGGCAGCGCAGGTCCTGCCACTCCGGGCGGTACTGCAGCGTGCATCCCATGTGCGTGCAGACCGACGAGAGGGCACGGACCTCGCCGCCGTCGTTGACCACGAAGCCGTCGAACGCCGCGGTCGAGAAACGCAGCGCCGAACCCGGCGGCAGCTCCTCCACGCTCGCGACCTCGACCCAGAAGCCTTCGCCCGCCACGAGGTCGTCGTCCCCACCAAGGCTGGGCGCCTCCGCCCGTCGATTTCCCGTGACCATGGCGCCGATGAGTCCGGCCGCAAGGCCGGCCGCCGCGCCGATCCCTCCCTGGAGCACCTGTCGCCGCGTGAGATGCCAGGGCCGGCGTCCCGCGGGCTCGACGTCGTGCGTTTCCTGCCGTTCGCGCACCGGGGGAGCGACGTGGACCGCGGCGAGACCCTCGTCGGCGGCCCGCATGCGGAGCCGGAGCTGCTCCACGAACGCGAGATCGGGCTCCACGCTCTGGGGACCGACCGCGCCCGCCATCTCGGCCGCCAGGCGCGCCATCTCCGCCTCGTCGCCGCTCGCGACGTCGTCGGGTGACGGCCGGTCGCCGCCGAGCAGCGCGTCGAGGTAGCGCTCGAAACGCTCGGCTCGCGGATCCTGCTCGTCAGCCATCGTTCCCGTCTCCGATCAGCGCCGCCTTGCGCAGCGCGCGGTACTGGAGCACCTTGGCGTTGCCGCTGGAGATCCCCATGGCCTGCGCCGTCTCGGCCACCGACATTCGCTGGAGGAACCGCAGCTCGAGAACCTTGCGATAGCGGTCGGGGAGACCCCGCAGCAATGCCTCCACCCGAACCGAGGCTCGGTCGTCGCGCGCCGGCTCGGGCCGCTGTCCCTCGTCGGCCGGCTCCCAGCCCGGCGCCACGTGGTCGACGCCGATGAGCGGCAGCCGGTAGAACGCGCGCCAGTAGTCGGCGATGGCGTTCTGCGCGACCCGGTACAGCCACGCGGCGATCTGGCCGGGCTGCCGCGTCGTGTCGAGCTGTTCGACGGCGCGGACGAAGACCTGCGCAGTCAGGTCCTCCGCATCAGGACGGTTGCCGACGCGCGCGTAGACGAACCGATAGATGGCGACGACATGCTCATCGTAGACCTGCTCGAAGCGACCGGGACCGGTGGACATGTCACCGCTGCGGTACGCGGTCGGTTACGTCCGCGCCCGCAGCGGGGCGAGGAGCGCGGAGACTTCCTCGAGGAAGCGTGCGTCCGTCGCGTCGAAGGCATCGCGGTCGCTGCCGTCGATGTCGATCTCGCCGACGACGGCCCTGCCGTCGAAGATCGGCACCACGATTTCGCTCCGGGTGCTGGCGAAGCAGGCGAGGTAGCGCGGGTCCGCGTCCACGTCCGGCACGATCTCGGTCTGCCCCGATGCGGCCGCTGCACCGCACACGCCAGTCCCGATGGGAATCCGCGTGTGCTCTGTCGCCTCCGGGCCGGTCCACGGGCCGAGGACGAGGTCGTTGCCGTCGACCCAGTAGAGGCCGACCCAGTCGTAGTGCGGGAAGCGGTCGTGCAGGAGCTCGACCACGCGCTGGGCTGCGTCCTCCGGACCGGCGGCCTCCGCGATCTCGGCGCGGACGAGGTTCAGGGCGTCCCCGTGCGCCGCGGGGCGCTCCTCAGCGACCGGATGGCTCACTGTCGCGCCGCCCAGCGCTCCGCCCATCGGTCGATGCCGTTGATGGCGCCGCGCAGGTCCGTGCCCTTGGCGGTGAGGGAGTATTCGACCCAGGGCGGCACGGCCGAGATGGCATGGCGTGCGATCAGCCCTTCGTCCTCGAGCAGCTTGAGCCGCTGCGAGAGGGTCGCGGAGTTGGCGCCGCCAAGCGCGTCCTGGAGCTCGCAGAAGCGCTGTGTCCGGTCACCCAGGACGCGGACGATGCGTAGGACCCACTTCTGGCCAAGGACGTTCAACGCGGCCGTTGCCGCGCACTCGGCGCGTTGAGCCGCCGCGCGGCGCGCAGCGCGCGAGCGGGAAATGGCGGGGGACGGATGACTGAGTCCGGGGTCCATCAGGACGCGAACCCTAGCACCGCCCCCCGCGGACGATCAACCGCGGGCCGAGCTCAGCCCTCGACGGTAACCGTCATGTTCATGCCGGGGTGGATCTTGCAGGTGACGTTGAAGGTCCCGGCCTCGTCGAAGCTGACGACGATCGGGTCTGCGCCTCCCTGCTCGTCGACGATCGGATCGTCGACTGCCTCCCCGTCGCTTCCCTCCGTCACCGTATGGCCGGTGCTGTCGGTGAAGGTGACGGTCGTGCCGACCGGGATCGTCAGGGTCGACGGCGAAAACTGGCCGCCCGACAGCGAGACCGTCTCGCCGGTGTCGCTGCCGCCGTCGCCGCCGCCATCCGCCGGAGCGGAGCTGGCCGTCCCGCCGCCGCAGGCGGCGAGGACCAGGACGAGCGCCGCGAGCAGCGCCGGGAATGAGATCGTTCGGGATCGGTGCAATGTGGACCTCCTGTTTCAGCCTTCGACGGTCACCGTCAGGTGCATCGAGGGGTGGATTTCGCAGGTGATGTCGTACGTGCCCGCCTCGTCGAAGGTGACGCTGACGGTGCCATTCTGGGCGATCTCTTCGTCCACGATCGGGTCATCGACGGCCTGTCCATCGGTGCCCTCGGTGACGGTGTGCTCGAAGCTGTCGGCGTTGAGGAAGACGACCTCGGTGCCGACCGCCACGGCGGTCTCCTCCGGATCGAATGCGGAGCCGTCGATACGGACCCTCGTCTCGCTCGCCGGTTCCTCGGACTCGGGTGGTGCCTCGGAAGCCTCGGAAGCCTCGGACTCGGACGGCTCCGCCGTCCGAGTCCGATCGGCTGCGTCGCTCGTCGCGGCTGGCGTCGAGCAGGCGGCCAGGGCAAGGGC
>CAYYDA010000145.1:0-4741 GCA_964470495.1 uncultured Steroidobacteraceae bacterium
CTCGGCGACGCTCAGGACGACGAGTGACGGATCGGCTGACGCTGCGATGGCCGGATCCGGCTCCCTTCGTGGCGCGGGATGGGCGGCCAGTCCGCATCCTGGCCGTCTCCGACGAGCCGGATCCTTCGCTCGAATCGGCGGTCACCCGACAGCGGATCGGCCGTGTCGACCTGGTCGTCGGCGCCGGCGACCTGGAGCCGGACTACCTCTCCTTCGTCACCGATGCGTTCGACGCGCCGCTCCGCTACATCCGCGGCAACCACGACGTGGGCAGCGCCTGGAGCGCGACCCGACGATCTCTGCTCCCCGAGCCGATGCAGGACGGTCGCGTCGTGGATGAGGCCGGCATTCGCCTGCTCGGCTTCTCCGGCTCGCCGGTCTACAGCGATCGTGGCATGCAGGTCTCGGCGTTCGGCATGTGGTCACGAGTGGTTCGCAGCTCGAGCGCGGCGCAGCGGGCCAAGCCGGTCATCGTGGTGAGCCACGCGCCCCCGCGTGACATCAACGACGACGAAGACCGCGCGCACCGCGGATTCACCGCGTTCCGGTGGCTGGTCGACCGCCTTTCGCCGCCGCTGTGGCTGCATGGCCATACTGCCCTCGTGCGGCGCGGCATGGACGATCGCTGCGCACAGCACAACGGGACGCTCTTCTACAACTGCACCGGCGCGACGCTCATCGAGCTGCTCGCCCCCGACGCGGATGGATGAGCCAGTTCCGCTCCGGCGCGCCGCGGTCGGTTGCCTGCTGGTCGCGCTCGCCGTCGTCGCGCTTGCCCTCATCGTGCGGCCGGCCATCTTCAGCCTGGCGCCGCCGCGCGATGACGCATCGGTGATCGCGGTCACCGCGACCGAGGTGGCGACCGGTCCCATCCGCCGAGACTTCGTGCTCAGCCGCTCCCATGGCTGGTCGGGCGAGCGCGACGCCGGCGATGGACGCGTCCAGCTCGCCGTCATCCTGGCTCTGACGTCCACCTCCGGCGCCGTCTCCGCGGTCAATGCATCCTCGCCCGGTCGCGACGACTGCCCGGTAGAGATCGGTGCGGACCGACTCAGCGATTGCGACGGCCGAGCCTGGACCTTCGATGGATTCGCGATCGACTCCGCTGATCCGCCCCTCGAGCGCATCGCGGCCGAGGTCGTCGACGGATCGGTGGTGCTGGACCTGACGCAGCCGGCTGGAGACTAGCGCCCGGCATACCGTGTGCACGTGTGGCGCGGTGCGCCGGCATCGGTGCAGAGGAGAAGGAGGAACACATGCCGGAGCTCGGCATCCTGGGGTGGATCATCATCGGCCTCATTGCGGGCGCCATCGCCGGTGCGCTGGTGCCGGGGCGGCAGCGCTACGGCTGTCTCGGCACGATGCTGGTCGGCATCATCGGCGGCCTGCTCGGCGGCTTCCTGTGGGAGAACGTCCTGGGCATGGGAGAAGCCTCCGGCTGGCTCGGCGCCATCGTGGTCGCCACGCTCGGCTCGCTGATCGTCATCTTCCTGCTGAGGAGCCTCGGCGGGAATCGCGACTGAGGCGCGCACGATCCGATTGACCACCGGGGCGGCATCGGCGACCATACGCCTCCCGTCCTGCGGTCACGGACGGATCGTGGTGGCCTTAGCTCAACTGGCAGAGCATCGGATTGTGGCTCCGAAGGTTACGGGTTCAAGCCCCGTAGGCCACCCCACTTCCAAGCCTCAACGACAGCGAGTTTCCCCGGATTGACCACCAGGATGTCAGGTGGTCGGACCTCAGCGCCGCTCCGTGCGAAAGATCCAGTCCGAGGTCGGGCTTAGGCGTCGTTGAGCGTGGTGCCGATGTTCTGGAACATCTGGCTGACGATCGGGCCGAGAAAGATCAGCGACATGAAGATGATGACCGCGATCAGGGCGAGCAGCAGGCCGTACTCAACGAGCGTCTGACCTTCCTCGTCCTCGCGATGGAAACGCGCGGGAAGATTGCTGATGAAGCTGTTGACCATGGCTGTACTACCTCCCTTCCGACCGATGGGGACACCGCTACAGCCGGGTCCCTCGACACCCCCGGGGCCCGGCTGTGGATGGCTCCCCCAAGCGAATGCCACGCTAGGCGTCAGAGGGGTTGCAGCGCATCCGGGAAAGTACGGAGTGCGGTACGGGACTCCAGGTCCGTAGACCAAGGCTTCGGCGAGCCGAATCGTCAGGTCTGGCTAGGTCTTGCCAGCGGACCCGTACCTGCATATATTCGCCGTGGCGCCCACCCGGCGCCCAAGCTCCGACCGGGTTCCTGCGCGACCTGCTCGAGGAGCCAAAGGGGATTTCTGTCCTCTGGGTGATCTGTCGGTCATGAACTCTCAGGTCGTTGCCTCGGTGCGCAGGGCTGGTGCGATGGCCGGAGGGATCCGAATGACTGAGCAGAAGCATCTCAAGGCGCTCATCCGGGCCCGGATGGCGCGCACGGGCGAGTCGTACACCTCGGCTCGCAGCCACATCGTCAAGCCCGACGCTCGACCGAGCCTGACGCCGACCATAGCGTTCCGCGCTCATGACAAGCACTGCATGACCGCCGTCTTCACGCGGGACGGCGCGCACATCATCAGCGGCGGCTTCGGTGGCCAGGCACGCATCTGGACCCTGGACGGGAGCTTGAGCGGCGAGCTCGTCGGCCACGAAGCGGCCGTCAGCGTCGTGCGCATCTCGCCGGACGGCGCGACCGTAGTCACCGCCGCGTCGGACAAGACCGTCCGCGTCTGGGATCTGGAGACGAGGCAGCAACGGTCTGTCCTCGGTCGGCATCGGAAGCAGGTGCTGGCCCTCGACCTCGACGCGCCAAGGGACCGAGTGTGGAGTGGCGGCCACGATGGGAGGCTGAACACATGGAGCCTCGCGACGGAGCAGCTCGTGGCCGCCATCGACCTGGGAGGGAGCGTGAGGTCGATCGCCGTGCGAGCAGGTGACGGCGTGGTAGCGGCGGCGACGGTCGGCTCGGGCATCGCGATCCTCGACGCCGATGGTGCGGAGATCGCGCGCATGGCGGACGACAGGGAGGGGAGCGGCTCGGTCGCCTGGGCAGCCGATGGCACCTTCCTGCTTGCGTCGACCCCGGGCGGCGCCACGGTCTGGGCCTCCGACGGATGGGAGGCCGTGCGGTCACTGGACAGCGGCCCGGGGAGCATGCTGCCGACCGCGATCACCCCCGACGGCAGTCGTATCGCTCTGGGATGGGACCACCATGTGGGCCTCTGGAGCGCCGATGAGTCGCACCCGAACGTGTCGGTCGAGGACTTGCCGAAGGGCGTCTACGGCCTCTCGTTCTCGCACGACGGTCGGTCGCTCGCCGCCGCAGCGGCTGACGGTCGCGTTCGGGTCTGGTCAGTGACCTAGCCGGCGGTCACCGAGGGGCCGGCGACGTGCACGGAGCGCCGGCTTGGCGGCGTGCTTGACATCACCGACTTCATCCCAGGTAGCCTCCCGATCGACCGGCGTGCTGTTGACGCCCGTGGATCGCAAGATCGAACTGACCATGCTCGCGTCCGGCACGCGTGTTCCACGCCCGCAAAAAGGAAGCCGCGCCTCGTCGGCGCGGCTTCCTCCTCAGGATCTGATCACTCTAACGTGATCGTTGTCGCACGCGTCGCTCCCGTACCAGCTGGGCGACGCCGAGGAGCACAGCCGCGCCAGCAGCGACGAGCCATCCTCCGGTCTGATCACCCTCATCGGTTGAGGTGTTCGGCAGAACTGGGTTGCCACCCAGCGTCCCTTCGCGCGGGGTCGACACCGCCACCGGCGTCGGCGTAACCACCGGCGTCGGCGTCACTGTCGGCGTGCCGGTTGGCGTCGGCGTCGGTGTCGGCGTCGGCGTCGGCGTGGGTGTCGGCGTCGGCGTGGGTGTCGGCGTCGGCGTGGGTGTCGGCGTGGGCGTCGGCTCGCAATCCTCGGGGGCCAGCGCCGTAGCCTCACGAGAGCCGCCCGGACCGGTGTTGTTAGCCCAGTTCGCCTGCGCCTGGACCTTGATGGTGACCGCCAGGGCACCCGGCGCGGCGAATGTGTCCGTGAAGGAGAAGTGATCGGGCGGGCCGAAGTAGTAGTCGTCGCTGAGGAGCTCCACGAAGGCGCCTCCGTCCACGGCGGCCCAGACACCGATATCCGGGTTCGTCCGCGAAGCCTCGGTGTCGCCGTTCCAGGCTGTGGAAGTGAAGGTCACGTTGCCATCACAGTCCATCTCCGCCACCACCTCGGCGTGATGCGCTGCGACGGCGCCTGCGAAGACTGCCGTCAATGCCACGGCAAGACCGAGTGATGTGAGCCCGCGTGCGGCTCGGCTGCGTTGAAGAGTCATTCCAAACCCCCTGAGTGCTGTGACGCATGTCTAAACGAGATAACCAAAAGTACAGGGATACTTGTCGAGTGGTCTAGTACGTTTGGGAACTCGTCTGGGTAGGGTCTGGATAACTCTTGTGGGATGCGGGTTAGACACGCTCCCGGTCCGATGCGTGGGGGCAACGCTATTTGCGGGTCCGTGGGTGCTCGGCTACAGCGCAGCCCGGGTATCCGCGTCACGGCAAGCCAGGACGTTGATGACCTTCGCAGTCGCGACGAACGAGTGCCAGCGGCGCAACGGGGACGGACCGAGTACGCAGCCGCATGGGATGGCTTGGCCGTCCGATTCGTCGTACTAGAGGCCAGGCCGGACCGCTCAGGCGTCCCGCCCAGGGCGGGGCCCAGTGGCGAGCTCAGTCCTCAGCTCACCGCTTTCTTCACCAGCGCGCCGA
>CAYYDA010000146.1:0-4739 GCA_964470495.1 uncultured Steroidobacteraceae bacterium
CCTTGCTGCTCGGCGCTGCGTCGGCGACATCGGCCAGGCGCGGATCCGGCTCCCAGGCCTGGCGCAGCGCGCGGGCCAGTACCTTCGCGCCGCCCTCGACCAGGTGGTGCGTGCTGCGCGCCTTGCGAACCTCGAGATGGACCGATGCGCGCGCCTCGCGCGCGATGGTCTCGACGAAGTGCGGCCACAGCTCGAGCCAGACGCTCGCCGCCGTCAGCGGATCGGGCCGCGGCTCGACGTCGGCGTAGGCCCGTCCGCCGAGGTCGACGGCGCACAGTGCCAGGGCCTCGTCCATCGGCAGACGCACGTCGCCGTACCGCCGGATGCCGGTGCGCTCGCCGAGCGCCGTGTCGATCGCGCGGCCAAGGACCAGCGCGGTGTCCTCGACGGTGTGGTGCTCGTCGACGTGGACGTCGCCGCTGGCGTGGAGCTCGATGTCGACCAGCGCGTGCCGCGCGAACAGGGTCAGCAGGTGGTCCAAGAAGCCGACGGGCGTCTCGACGGTCGCACGGCCGGTGCCGTCGAGGTCGACCCGAACGCGGATGCTCGTCTCGGCGGTGGTTCGCTCGGCGGTCCCGATGCGGGTCATGACAGCACCTCCTTCATCGCGGCCACCAGCCGCTCTTCCTCGTCGTCGAGACGCGCCGTCGCGCGCAGCCAGCCGGCCATGGGGCCGGACTCGTAGCGCCGCACCGCGACGCCGCGCGCCAGCAATGCGGCGTCGACCGCCGCGGCGTCGACCGCCGGGCGGAAGGCGACGAAGTTCGTCACCGACGGCAGGGTCTCGCATCCGAGATCTCGCAGCTCTCGGTCGAGGCGGTCGCGCGCCGCGATAATCGCTGCTCGCCGCTGGCGAGCCTCGGCGTCTGCAGCGAGGGCGACGATCGCGAGCGCCTCCGATGGCGCGCCGACCGACAGCGGCAGGCGGACGGCGTCCAACCGCTCCGCGAGGGCCTCGGGCACGACGAGGTATCCGACCCGCGCGCCGGCGAGGCCGTGCGACTTCGCCAGCGATCGCAGCACCAGGACATTGGAGAGGTCGTTCTGGAGATTGACGGCCGACGTCGATTCCGGTGCGGCGTCGATCGAGTCCTCGCCGAACTCCAGGTACACCTCGTCCACGCAGACCAGCGCAGGAAGCCCATCGGCGAGGGACCGCATCTCGTCCAGGGGATACGCGTCGCCGGTCGGGTTGTTCGGGGTGCAGAGCCACACGAGCCGCGCCACCTCGCGCTCGGCCAGCGCCCGGATCTCTGTCGCCGGCTGGCGGCATGCGGTCCGCTCGCGCGGCAGGTCGACCACGCGTGCTCCGGCGAGGCGCGCCTCGACGGCGAACATGGCGAACGTCGGGGTCGGGATGACGACCGCGTCGCCATCGGCCACGGCAAGCGTGGTCACGAGCCGGATCAGCTCGTCGGCTCCGGCACCCGGAACGATGCGCCGCGGATCGACCCCGAGCCGAGTTCCGAGCGCCTCCCGCAGCCGCGCGTAGGCGAGGTCGCCGTACTCCGACACGCGGCCCGCCTCGAAGGCTTCGAGACCATTGCGGACGGCCGGCAGGGCACCACCGCCGAGCGTGTTCATGTCGGCCCGCACAACCGCTGCGACCGGGATTCCTGCCCGCGCCGCCAGCTCCTCGTCCGACGGCTCAGCCGGATACGGGCTGACGGGGCCGGGCCGGCGAAGCAGGCCGATCGGGTCGTCGCCTTCGACCGCATCCGCGGCCCGATCCGCGCGGGCTCGCACACTGGCGGCGTGCGCCGGAAGGCCCTCCGCCGCCGCGATCGCCTCGACAGTGGGCGACAGGCCGCGGACGCCGGCGGCCGTGAGGCGCTGAACCTCGATCCAGCGGCCGAAGGATTCGACGCCGACGCCGCTCCACGCCCGTGCAGCCGCGCCCGTCGGGAGGACGTGGTTCGTGCCCGTGGCGTAGTCGCCGGCCGCGATCGGCGACCAGGGACCGATGAACACCGCGCCGGCGTTCCGAACGCCGGCGGCCACCGCATCGGCATCGGCGCATTGGAGGCTGACGTGCTCGGCCGCGATGGCATTCACGGCATCCAGGCCGGCGGCGAGATCCTCGACCAGGATGGCGGCGCCGTGGCGTCGGATGGTGGTCATGGCCGCCGCGCCGGTGGCAAGGTCGCGGGCCACCCGGTCCAGCGCCGCGTCGACGGCGTCGAGGAGCGCGGGATCGTCGCTGACGACGATCGCAACCGAGTCGGGTCCGTGCTCGGACTGGGCAAGGAGGTCGAGGGCCACGAGCTCGGCATCGGCGTCGCCGTCGGCAAGCACGATGCACTCGGATGGGCCGGCCGGCAGGTCGATCGCCACCTGCGCGCTCACGGCGCGCTTCGCGGCGGTCACCCACCCGTTGCCGGCCCCGAAGATCTTGTCGACGGCCGGAACCGATTCCGTCCCGAAGGCAAGCGCCGCGATTGCCTGGGCGCCGCCCGACTTCAGGATGCGAGCGACCCCGCCGATCCGCGCCGCCACGAGAACCGCGGCCGAGATGGCCCCGTCGCGCCCGGGAGGCGTGGCGATGATGAGCTCGTCGACGCCGGCCAGCCGCGCCGGCACGGCGAGCATGAGCACGCTGCTGGCGTATGCGGCACGCCCGCCGGGCACGTATCCACCCGCCCGCTCGATCGGTAGCCAGCGCCGCCAGGCCGTCACCCCGGGCGCCGTCCGCACCGGACGCTCCGCACGAAGCGCGTTCCGTTGCTCGGCGTGATATCTGCCGATGGCGTCGGCGGCCTTCTCGAGCGCGGCCTCGAGCGCCGGCTCGACGGTCGCGGCCTGCAACTCGTCTGCACTGACCCACGGATCGGCGAGGTCGACGCCATCGAAGCGGGCCGTCAGGCCGCGCAATGCGCCGTCGCCGCCCAGCCGGACCTCGTCGAGGATGGCCGCCACGTCGGCCTCCGGCTCGGCGGGGCGGAGGGCATCGACCCACGCGCGGCATGCCGGCGCGTCCAGGTCGCTCCACACGACGCGTTGCAGGCCGCTCATCGCACGACCTTCTCGATCGGCACGACCAGGATGTCGCGCGCGCCGGCCGCCTTGAGAGCGGGAACGATCCGCCACAGCTGGCTGCGCTCGACGACGGAGTGGACGGCGATGAAGGCGGGATCCGCCAGCGGCATGACCGTCGGTCCGGAGAGCCCGGGGATGAGGGCTCGGATCCGCTCGAGCGCGGCGACCGGCGCGTTCATCATCATGTACTCGCGCCCACGCGCGTCGAGCACGCTGCGCAGCATGTCGACCAGGCCGCCGACGCGCTCATCGGTGTCGGCCGTCCCATTGCGAGCGACGAGGACCGCCTCCGAGGCGAGGAGGGTGGCGATCGGCCGCAGGCCGTTGACGCGCAACGTGCTGCCGGATGCGACGAGGTCGACCACCGCGTCCGCCACGCCGAGCTGTGGCGTGACCTCGACGGCGCCGCGCACCTCGACCACCTGGGCCTCCACTCCGGCGTCGGCCAGGAATGCAGCCGTCACGCGCGGGAAGGAGGTCGCGATCCGGCAACCGGCGAGATCCGTGACCGCTGACGCGGCTGCGTCGCGGGGAACGGCCAGCACCAGCGAGCACGCGCCGAAGCCGAGCGGCAGGACCGTTCGCAGCGCGCCGCCGTGCTCGGCCACGAGGTCGGCTCCGGTCAGGCCCAGCTCCACGAGGCCGTCGGCCACGTACTCGGCCACGTCCTCGGTGCGGACGAAGAGCAGCTCCATGTCGACGTTGCGCACGCCTGCGCTGAGCCGTCGCTCGGAGAGCTCGAACTCCAGCCCGGCGCTGCGCAGCAGGTCGATGGCGGGAGCCTCGAGACGGCCCTTGTTGGGAACGGCCAGCCTGAGCGGCGCGGTGGGGATCATCGGCGGCGGCGCCTGGCGCGCGCCTGGCGGTCGAGCACGAGCCGATAGCCGTCGCGGCCGTAGCGCAGCCACTGGTTGACGCGGCTGATGGTGGCGCTCGAGGCGCCGGTTCGCTCGCTGATCTCGTGGTAGCTCGTGCCCGCGTCGAGCAGCCGTGCCACCTCCCAGCGAGCGGCGAACTCGCGTAGCTCGGTGACCGTGCACAGGTCGCGCAGGAAGCGGAGTGCCTCGTCCGGGCCGCGCAGCGCGGCGACGGCGGCGCCGAGCTCTCGCGTCGCCTCGTTCATCCACCGATCCTCGCCGGGCGACGGCGGAGGGGTTGGACTCGCGAGGTCAGGGATCTGCTGATCTGGTTGATTCGTCATTGCTTTAGCACGCTAAAGCATCAGCGCACCAGCGTCAAGCCTCGTCGGCCGTCGGCCTTCCCCAGCGCAGCGAAAACACGGCTTCCGGCGCCCGTTGCTCGAGCTGGACCGAGCCGCCCATGGCCTCCATCGTGGCCTTGACCAGGTAGAGGCCCAGCCCGAGTCCCCTGCCCGCCGATACGCGGTCCTTGAAGATCCGTCGCGCCACGTCGTCGCTGATGCCGGGACCCTCGTCCCGGACGCGCAGGGTCACCTGCTCTCCATCGCGCACCTCGACGTGGATCGCCCCGCCCGGCGTCGAGTACCGGTCCGCGTTGGTGAGCAGGTTCGTGATGGCCTGCTCGCTGAGGTGGCGATCGCCGAGCACGGCGACGCCGTCGGGCGCATCCACCCGCACGTGGCGATGCGACCCGCGCGCACGCAGCCGCTCGATCGCGGCCGCGAGCGCCGGCCCGAGCTCGAAGGCCTCCCGGCGCGCCTCCACGTGGCCGGTGTCCGCGCG
>CAYYDA010000147.1:0-4711 GCA_964470495.1 uncultured Steroidobacteraceae bacterium
GGTCGACGATGAGCTTGAGCTCGTGCATCGTCTCGAAGTAGGCGAGCTCGGGCTGATAGCCAGCATCAACCAGCGTCTCGAATCCGGCATTGACCAGGGACGTCACGCCGCCGCACAGGACCGCCTGCTCGCCGAAGAGATCGGTCTCGGTTTCCTCCGCGAACGTCGTCTCGAGGACGCCGGCGCGGGCCGCGCCGATGCCGCGGGCGTAGGCGAGGGTTCGTGCTCGGGCCGTGCCGGTCGCGTCGCGGTGGACAGCGAAGAGGGCCGGCACGCCGCCGCCGCCCTCGTACAGGCGCCGCACCAGATGTCCGGGGCCCTTCGGAGCGACCATGCCGACGTCGATGCCACCCGGCGGGTCGACCTCGCCGAAGTGGATGTTGAAGCCGTGGGCGAACATGAGGAGCGCGCCGTCGCGCAGGTTCGGCTGGATCTCGTCGTGATAGACGCCCGGAGCGGCCGTGTCTGGGACGAGCACCATGACCACGTTGGCCTTCGCCGCCGCCGATCCCGCGTCGGTCACCTCGAGGCCGGCTTCACGCGCCTTCTCCGCGGAGGTCGAGTCGGGTCGCAGGCCGACGACGACGCTGACACCC
Organism: uncultured Steroidobacteraceae bacterium; assembly: GCA_964470495.1. Classification (GTDB taxonomy): domain Bacteria; phylum Chloroflexota; class Limnocylindria; order QHBO01; family QHBO01; genus JACDBZ01. The sequence continues at coordinate 597 of CAYYDA010000147.1, forward strand.
GAGTCGGCGAGGTTGCGCGCATGGGCCTCGCCCTGGCTTCCGTACCCGATGACGGCAACCGTCTGGCCGTCGAGTGCCGAACCGTCGATGTCGGCGTCGTAGATGAGCTTCGTCATTCCTGAGCTGCTCCGTTCTCGCTGGTGGGGGTGGTCGTGGTGGTCGCGGCCATGGCCACGGCGCCGGCTCGGACCAGGCTGCGCAGGCCGTGGTCGCGCAGCGCGTCGAGGGCGTGGTCGATCGTGTCGGGCGTGGCGGTCAGGCGGGCGCGCCAGACCCCATCGGTCGAGAGGAGCTCGCCGCCGGCGGAAGCAAGGACGCCTTCGAGCGAAAGCTCCTCTGCCGGCGTGCGTGGCAGGTCGAACTCGACGAGCGCCAGCTCGAGCTCGATGCGCGGGCTGGTGGTGAGGTCCATGACCTCGAGCACGTCGATGAGTCGCTCGAGCTGAGCCAGCACCTGGCGCAGGTGCCCGTCGTCGCCACGGATGGCGATCGTCATGCGCGAGCGACCCGGCTCGTGCGTGGTGCCGACGGTGAGGGACTCGATGTTGAAGCTCCGGGCGCGCAGCAGGCCCGACACGCGGTTGAGGGTGCCGGGCCGGTCGACCACCAGCGCGCTGACGACATGACGGCGGTGGACCGCATCGGCCTCGCCGGCGGGGAACGTCTTGCGCGCGGCCGAGGTGGCAGGGCTCACTCGGATGCACCCTCGACCATGTCGGACAGGCCCTTGCCGGGCAGCATCATCGGGTAGACGTTCTGGGCCTCGTCGAGGTGGAAGTCGATCAGCGCCGGGCCGGGCGCCTTGCGAGCCTCCGCGATGACCTTCGCCACCTCGTCGGGCTTCGTGGCGCGCCATGCCGGGATGCCGTACGCCTCGCACAGTCGCAGCAGGTCAGGCCCGAGCAGCTCGGCCGAGTGATAGTTCTCGTCGTAGATGATCTCCTGCCATTGCCGGATCATCCCCAGCCGATGGTTGTTGAGGACCGCGATTCGCACCGGGATCTGGTCCTGCACCAGCGTCGCGAGCTCCTGCATCGTCATCTGGAAGCCGCCGTCGCCGACGACCGCCCAGGTCTCGCGTTCCGGTGCGCCGAGGGCCGCACCCATGGCGGCGGGCACGGAGTAGCCCATGGTGCCCAGTCCGCCGCTGCTCAGGTGCCGGTACGGGTGGCGGAACCCGAAGTAGCGCGCCGCCCACATCTGGTTCTGACCGACGTCGCTGACGAGCGTCGCCTCGTGGTTGGTCGCCTCGCCGATCTGGTCGATCACATAGTCGGCGCTCAGGCGCCCCTCGCGCCACGCGCCAGAGCCGTGCCACGAGCGCGCCTCGCTCACCTCGCGCCATGCCGCCAGCTGGTCCATCCACGCCGTCCGCGGCTCGGACTGCGGCACGCGGCGCAGGAGTGCGGCCAGCAGGTCGCCCGCATCGGCCACGATCCCGAGGTCGGTCCGTACGTTCTTCCCGATCTCGGATCGGTCGACGTCGACGTGGACGATCCGCGCGTTCGGCGCGAAGGTGCTCACCTTGCCGGTGATCCGGTCGTCATATCGGCAGCCGATCCCGATCAGGAGGTCGCTCTGCTGGATCATCTTGTTGACGTGCATCCAGCCGTGCATGCCGGCGTACCCGGCACTGAGGCGATGCGTCTCGTCCATGTTCCCGATGCCGAGCAGCGTGTGCGCAACCGGGATCTCCGTGCGCTCCGCGACCTGCAGCAGCAGGTCCACGGCACCCGCGATCTGGACGCCGTGTCCGCTCAGGATCAGCGGGCGTTCGGCACTCGCGATCATCTCGGCCAGCTCGTCCGCCTCCGGGACGTCGCCGCGCTCCGGCCGCAGCAGTCCCGGCAGGCGCAGCTGGTGCCGCTCCGGATAGGGAACCGATGTCTCGATCTGCAGGACGTCCTTCGGGAAGTCGAGCAGGACCGGTCCGGGCCGCCCGCTCCGCGCGATCTCGAACGCCTCCGCCACCGCGAACGGGACCTCGTCCGGATCCATGACCACGGTGGCGTACTTCGTGACCGGCAGCGCGATGCCGACGATATCGGTCTCCTGGAAGGCGTCCTTGCCGAGTAGCGCGCGGGGGACATTGCCGGTGATCGCGACCATCGGGACGCTGTCCATCATGGCCGTGGCGAGCCCGGTGACCAGGTTGATGGCCCCCGGCCCTGACGTAGCGATGGCTACGCCCACGCCGCGCGTGGCACGGCTATAGCCGTCGGCCGCATGGGCTCCGCCCTGCTCGTGGCGCACGAGGATGTGGCGCAATGGGAACTCGCGCAGCACGTCATAGATCGGCAGGACGGTGCCGCCGGGGTAGCCGAAGACCGTGGTGACGCCCTCGCGTACCAACGCCTCGCACACGGCACGCGCGCCGATGCGCGGCGCGACGGTCGGTGTCGGTTCGCTGGAGGGAATCGGAAGGGCTGTCATGTCGCGGGTTCCTCTCGGAGAATCAAGAACCCCGCCTGGCTCTCGGCCTGGCGGGGTGTCGGCTGCTTGTCGTTTCGCCTCGATGGCTACTCGGTCGAGCGTCCTCCATCCCGCCATCCAAGAAGGATGACGAGCCGAAGAATCTCGATAAGTACGAGCACGCCGAGCAGCCCGGCAGGAACCAGGCGCACGATCGGCTGAGCGGCCACCGGGCCGCGCTGCTCTGACATGGGTGGACCGTACCAGCGCTGTCAACCCCGGGTCACCGGTACCTTCGTCCGCGGGCTCGCGGACGCACGACTGCGCCGGCTTTCCTGTCGGATTTGCACCGACAGACCGTTATGGCATCTGCGTCATGCTCTCGCCGATGGCCCGAGCGTGGCTGTCGGGCCAGTTTCCTGTCGTCTTGTCTGCGGGTGAGAATCCGACAGTAATCCAAGGCCGCAAACCGGTGATACGGGTCTCCCGGTGAGAATCCGAGAGGAATCAGCCGCGCTCGGGCTGCGACAAGGCCCGCGCCAGGCGCGCGCCGGTGGTGACGGCACCCTCGGATGCCGAGGAGACCAGCGCCGCGTACTTCGCCATCACGCCGCCAACGACACGCGGCGCTGGCGGCGTCCAGGCCGCAAGCCGTCGCACGATCTTCTCCTCCGGCACGTCCAGGTCAAGTCGCCGCGCATCCACGTCGATTACGACGACGTCGCCCTCCTCGACCACGCCGATCGGCCCGCCCAGCGCCGCCTCCGGCGCGACGTGCCCGATCATCAGCCCGTGGGTGCCGCCGCTGAACCGGCCATCGGTGATCAGCGCGACCTCGCCGCCCAGCCCTTCGCCCACCAGCGCTGCGGTGACCGAGAGCATCTCCTGCATGCCAGGCCCGCCGACGGGCCCCTCGTGGCGAATGACCACGACGTCTCCGGGACCGATGCGCTGCGCGCGCACGGCGTCGTAGCACGCCGCCTCGGAGTCGAAGACTCGGGCCGGCCCGCGGAATTGGCGCATCTCGTGGCCGGCCAGCTTGACCACGCAGCCGTCGGGCGCCAGCGAGCCGCGCAGGATGGCGAGGCCGCCGGTCGGCTTGATCGGGTGCTCGATCGAGACGACCACCTCCTGGCCGGGCGTCTCGACGGCCGCATCGGCGACTTCGGCGAGCGTCCGCCCGTCCACGTTGCGCGTCGAGCCGTCCACCACGCCGCCACGGATCAGCTCGCGTGCCACCAGGCCGATGCCACCGGCCTCGTGGATGTCGAGCGCGGTGAACCGGCCGCCGGGCATCAGGCTGGCCACGATCGGCGTGCGCTCGGCGATGCGGTCGAACTCGTCGAGCTCCAGCGGGATGGCAAGCTCGTGGGCGATGGCCAGCAGGTGCAGCACGCCGTTGGTCGATCCCCCCGTGGCGGCAACGGACGCGATGGCGTTGTCGATGGCGGCTCGCGTCATGACCTGCGAAGGCCGGAGACCTGAGTTGACGAGGTCCATGACCAGCTCGCCGGCCCGCCGCGCGGCCGCCTCCTTGGAAGGATCCGTTGCGGGGATGCCGTTCAAACCGCCGGGTGAGATGCCGAGGAACTCGAGCGCCGTGCTCATCGTGTTGGCCGTGAACTGGCCTCCGCACGCACCAGGCCCCGGGCACGAGACGTCCTCGATCTCCCGCAGCTACTCGAGCGAGCTCTTCCCGGCCC
>CAYYDA010000148.1:0-4708 GCA_964470495.1 uncultured Steroidobacteraceae bacterium
CCCGGAACGCACAGGACGGAGGAGTGCATGTTCTGGAGGCGCAGGGGCTCCGAGCCCGAGGGCGAAGCGGAGGAGGCCGCTGCGCGGGACGCGCTGGCACCGGTGCGCGTCTATACCACCAACGCATCGATCGATGGCTGGATCGACCTTCACGGTCAGCGCCTGAGCGACCTTCTGAACGTCGAGGACCTGCTCAGCGTGTCTCGCGTTGCCAGCGCACCGACCGACGATCATTGGTTCGTGATAGATCGCGCCGACATGCTGATCGTGGTGCCGCCGCCGCACGTCAGCGACCGCCTTGCGCGCCTGCACCGCGTGAAGCGCCGCATCGTTGTTCAGATCGGCCACTATTCGGTGCGAGGACTGGTGCACATGATTGCCGGCATAGGGCTGGATCCGTTCCTTGCCCGCAGCCGCCAGCACTTCCTACCGGTGACCGACGCGTCGGTCACGAGCGCGGAGCGAACGGAACTCGAGGAACGTTACCCGGCTCTTCTCGTCAATGTGCGGAACACCGCGGAGCAACTTCGGCTGGAGGTGCTCGAATAAGCCGAGCGCATGTAAGTACTGGTCGCGCCTCGCCGTCGGTCAGTTGGCGCTGTCGCGTCGTCCAGGTCAGGCAACTGCCTCTTCTCGGAGTCGAAGAAAGTCCTGCCCATGAACTCCTCAGGGTTCCGAGCAAATCAAGCACGATTGCGCTAGCCTGACCGTGCCGATTCGCATCTCTAAACCGACGGTTGTGGGTTCGACTCCACCTCGGCTCCGATCCCGCAAGAGCCTCGCGTTTCGGGTTCCCCGCCCCGCCGCAGTATCCGTGAGCCGTAAATGACCGATCCGGAAGGCTCCGCGCCCAGAACACATCGGCGCGGCCGTGGAAACCTGGTTCCTGTGCTTGCCGCAATTGCGATCGCCGCCACGTTGGGGGTAGCCGTGTACTTCGGTCTCCTGTCTCCCGCTCGCGACGCGACGCCGGGCTCCACCGCCCAGACGCCGTCGTTCACGTCGAATCCCACCGTTGGCGGTCAGAGTTCCACCGCCGGGGCGGTGAGCGGGCCGTCGTTCGAGTCGTTTGGAACCACAACGCTCACGCCCACCTGGGAGCTCGAAGGCGCTGGGACGGACATCGATTCGATCGCCTTCTGGGAGGCACCGAATGCGGCGGAATCGCTCATGCTAGTGACCGCCAAGGGCAACCAGCTGGTCGAGGTTTGGCGCTTCCCGTTTGGCGAAAGCGATGAACTCGACCCGCTCACGCACTCCTCATTCGCGTCGGACAGCCAAGTCAACGGGATCGTAATCGACCAGCAGGCTGACCGGTTGTATGTGGCGGTGGGAGGGCCGCAATCGACAGTTGTCGTGTTCTCACTTCCGACATTGGAGTACGTCGACGAGTTCATCCGGGGATCGGTGGACCTTGATAGCGAACCAAACCTCGCCTTCCTGCCGACCTCAGCCGGAGGCACGCTATACGTGTCGGCGACGACCCGCGTCTATTTCCACAATGCGGCGACGGGCGAGCCAACCGGAACGTTCGAGCCCCGGCAGGGTCTGGAAACCATGGTCGCCGATGCCTATCACGAGGCGCTCTACATTCCAGATGAGAACGGCGGTACGGGCGTGTATGCATACACACCGGATGGCCAGCCCGACATGCGCACGGGCGATAGCGTCTTCGGTACAACCGTTTTCGGATCTGATGCCGAGGGGATCGTGCTGTATACCTGTCCCGCGACCGGAGATAGCGACGACGGTCGCGGGCTTATCGTGGTGAGTGATCAACTCGAAGAGCTGACAGAGTTCGAGGTGTTCAATCGGCTGACTGCTGAGCACCTCGGGGCTATTCAATTGACCGGTGTCAGCAACACGGACGGCGTCGGCTCGACACAACTCCCCCTCCCTGGGTTTCCGTTGGGGGTCTTTGCCGCAGTCAACAATGACCGCACCGTCGCAGGGATCGGCTGGGACACGATCCTGGCGGCGACCGGGCTCAGCTGCGGAGCCTGACGCGTGCCCCGTGCCGCACCTGCATGGTGGCCGCGGCTTCAATTCGCTGCACTGCGCGGTTGAGGCGGCCGGGATCGTCTGATACCATCGGCCACCGTCGGCGAGCATGGTGCCCCGGCATAGATCCGTGGGCAGGTTGAGCAGGTGGTGAGCTCCGCTGACTGTAGATCAGCCGTCTTCGACTGTGGGGGTTCGATTCCCTCCCTGCCCACCAGCGCTTCCCATCCGAAGACGTCTCCCAGGGCTCGGTGATCCTCGCTGAAAGGCATAGTTTTGCCTAGGTTGACCGATGGTTGCCGAGAATCGGTCACTCCCGCACCATTGCGGGAAATTGCGCGGCGACGGCGTCCGCCCACGTAGCTCAGCAGGCAGAGCACTTCCTTGGTAAGGAAGAGGTCTCCGGTTCGAACCCGGACGTGGGCTCCAACTCCCCGCCGCGACGCGAGACCGATGACCGATCGCAGCGGAGGCGTCTTCAGCCGGTGGACCCCAATGTCCTGCTCCCATTCGGCAGCAGCGCGCTCTCGTTCGCCTTCGCGGCCCTGGTTGCCGACCAGTGGTGGCGGCGCCGGCAGCCGTACCAGCTGGTCTGGACGATCGGCCTGCTGTGGTACGGCATCAGCGCCGGCACCGAGTTTCTGGGCAGCGCCTTCGGTTGGAGCGAGCCGCTCTACCGCGCCTGGTACCTGATCGGCGCCTTCGGGGTTGCCGCGTACCTGGGGCTCGGTACGGTGTTCCTCCTGAATCGCACCCGGTTCGGCTATGTCGTCGCCTTCAGCGTCTTCGCGGGCGGGCTGTTCAGCATCCTCTCCGGCCTGGCCCGGGCGCGGGACGGCGACCCCGCTGCGACTGCGACCGTGGCGGGCGTCGTCGTCGCCGCCTCGGCTGCCGCGCTGATCATCGCCCTGGTCACCCGCTACCGCCGCGCGCTCATGGCGCCGACCGTCGCCACGATCCTCGTCGCGGCATCGGTGCTCGTGACCGCGCTCGTCCTGAACGCCCCCGTCGACGCCCCCGGCTATCACCTCGACGCCACGGGCGTACCGACCGGCGAGGCATTCCCTGCGGACCTGCGGGTCCTGACGCCGCCGTTCAACATCGCGGGTGCCTTCGCGCTGGTATTCGGGGCGGTGTACTCCGCCTACATCTTCATGCCGAAGGCGCGGGTCATGCGCGTCACGGGAGGGCCGCCCGTGGTCGGAGCCTTCGGCCGAGCGATCGCGGTCGTCGTCAACTTCGTGGCCTCGCTGCCGGGCACCTGGCGCGCGTTCCGTGCCGGCAGCCTCAACTCGCGCGTACCGGCGACGATCCTCATCGCCATCGGCGGCTTCATCCCGGGCTGGACGAGCGGGCTGAACCGGTTCGGCGTCACCTGGGCGTTCTTCCTGGGTGAGCTGGTGGGCGTGGTCTTCATCTTCCTCGGGTTCCTGGTCAGCATCGAAGTCTTCAGCGACGTGCGGCTGCCGTTCACGCGGATCGTGCTGCGTCGCCGCGACGGCGGTGGCCAGGCCGCAGGCTGAGCGCGGGCGATTCGTCGGCGGGTACCGGCAGATTCATGCCAGGTGCGCGTTATGCGCGGCGCGGCGCCCAAACTGCGCCAACCTGAGCGTGGGAGCTGTCGCGGAAGCCGCCTAATGCGCACCTCGTATGAATCAGGACGGTTCGTGCCCTCGGCCGTGCCTAGTGCGCACCTCGTATGAATCAGGACGGTTCGCGGCCCGACTTCCCGGATCGCTTGCGGCCCGCCGCTCGCGCGTTGACACTCCCGGTCCGGCGAGCGTAGAATCGCGAAGTCCCCCGGTGACCCAGCCCTAGTTCAGCGCGGCCGCCGATCCGTCGGCAATGGGGGCGGACGACGAGGAAACGAGAACCACGTGGCAAAGGCTGAGAATCGACCCGTGATTTCGCTGGCGTGCACCATCTGCAAGGAGCGCACCTACAGCACACGGAAGAACAAGCGAAACGATCCCGGGCGGATGGAGCTGAACAAGTTCTGCCCCCGCTGCCGTCAGCACCAGCTGCACCGGGAAACAAAGTAGGGCAGCGTCCGGAGGGGTGTAGCTCAATGGTAGAGCACTGGTCTCCAAAACCAGCGGTTGCAGGTTCAAGTCCTGTCGCCCCTGCCACCCCCGGTACGTCGCCACTCCCCACCAACCACTAGCAGGAAGAACGTACCGATCGTGCTGACCGGCCTCCGCAGATACCTGATCGAGAGCTGGGCCGAGCTCAAGAAAGTCGCCTGGCCGACTCGTGAGACCGTCATTCGCCTGACCATCCTGGTCGTGGCGGTGTCGGTTGCCGTGGGTATCTACATCTTCGTGCTCGACCGCATCTTCAACACCCTCGTGGACCAGGTGATCTGACATGGCTGATGAGACGACGACCTCCAACACGGTGAACGAGGCCCGCGAGGCTGCCCGCCTCTCGCGCGAGGCGCCTCGTCCCGGCGACATGCCGGAGGAGGACCGGGCCAAGAAGCAGTGGTACGTCATCCACACCTATTCCGGCTACGAGAACAAGGTGAAGACGAACCTCGAGCACCGCATCGAATCGATGGGCGTGGAGGATCAGATCTTCCAGGTCCTGGTGCCGATGGAGGAGGAGATCGAGATCCGCAACGGCCAGCGCCAGACGGTGAACCGCAAGGTGTTCCCGGGCTACGTGCTGGTCGAGATGGCCATGAGCGACGAGAGCTGGTACGTCG
>CAYYDA010000149.1:0-4663 GCA_964470495.1 uncultured Steroidobacteraceae bacterium
AAGGCCGACTTCGCGCCCTCGGCGGCGTCGCCGGCGCGGTGCAGGCCGCGGCCGATCGCATCCGCCAGTGGCACCGGGCTCTGGTCCGGGAGGCCGGCGAACGGCTCCGCAGGACGCACCGGCTCGAGGTGATGGGACGTCGCCGTGGACGGCAGCTCCGTGACCTCGACCGCCAGGATGCCGTCCGAGCCAGATCCGCCGCGAATGGCGAAGACGTGCTGGAGATGCTCCACGGCCTGCGCCGGCCGCATGGCACCGATGGCGCGCTTCAGCTCATCCACGCCCACCGTGTGCGCGAAATGGCGGCTGACGAGGGCGATCCGGTCGCCGGGCGCCAGGGCGCCCTGCCAGGTGTAGGGCTCGACCTCGAGGGCCTCGCCCAGGGTTGCCGCCACGCGTCGACGGCGAACGCGCGGGTCCTCCTCCGTCACGGCCGGTGGTGGTGGCACCTCGTACATGCGGCCGTCGCGGACGATCACCGCGCTGGCCGGGCCCAGCTTCGCGACGTGAGCCTCGTGGCCGCGAATGACGACCGCGACGATGCTCACACTCGAGCGTCTCGGAATGCCGAGCCGCTTACGCCCGTGATAGAGCCGCCGATTGGCGCCGGCCAGCGCCTTGGCCAGCGACACGACGACGCCGGCCGACAGGTCGTAGTAGTAGTCGCGCTGGATCGCATCGAGCGACTCCTGCGCGGCCTTCGCCAGCGACGCGCTGCCGCCGCTCAGCTGGGCGAGGAGGAAGAGGCTGCCCTTCGTGCGTGCCAGCGCCCCGACCGTGGGCTCGTGGAACGCGGTGAGATCGAACGCATCGGCCGGCCGCTCCTCGGCGGACGGAAGTCCGATCCTGGTTGCGAGGCGGTTGCTCATGGCCGGCCCGGGTGCTCGTGATGAGTGCTCGAGGCCAAGTATAGGGAGGGGTCAGGCGCCGATTCGACCCACCGATACGGCCACTCCGACCAGCACAATGGTCGCCCCCGGCCGGCCGCGCATCCGCTCGTTCACGGACCACGTCAGCGCGTCAGCGCGGAGGGTCAGCTCCTGGGCCAGCATCGGATCCGACGCCTCGACATGCGCCGTGCCGCCCGTCACGCGTCGCACCCGGCTCGTGAACGGGCCACGCTCGAGTCGCGCGTCGGCGACGACCTCGGCCCAGGCGAGGCGAACCTGCGCCAGGGCCAGCTGCTCTGCGCCGGCCGGCCCCATGCACGCGTTGAGAGCCCGCTGGACGGCCGCGCCGGCCTCTCCGCGCCCACTGTCGGCGGTATTCATCGTTCGCGCACCAGGTTGCCGTCAGCGATGCGCCAGACGGCCGCCTCGCGCCGCCGCGCTCCATCGAGCGTGCCGGGGTCGGCGGTCGTGACGATCACCTGGCCGCGTCCGGTCAGCAGCTCGGACAGCCGCGATGCCCGTTCCGGGTCGAGCTCGCTGAACACGTCGTCGAGCAGCACCATTGGCCGCGGCCCGTCGATGCCGAGCAGGTCGGTCTCGGCCAGCTTCATGGCGAGGATGATGGTCCGTTGCTGGCCGCGGCTGGCGTGGGCCGCCACGTCGCGACCCCCGAGCTCGGCGCGGAGGTCGTCCCGCTGTGGTCCGACCAGGCTCACCCCGTTCCAGGCCTCCTTCTGCCGCACATCGGCGATCCGGCGGCGATAGGCATCGGCCAGCTCCTGGTCGCCCGGGATGCGCACGGTCGGCTCGGAGCGCTCCGGCCAGGCCTCCTTCAGGGCGTCGACGTAGGCAAGCCCGACGGCCGCTCCCTGCTCGCCGGCGGCGGCGACCGCGTCGTGCAATGGACCGATGCGCTCGACGAGGCCCGCCAGCACCTCCAGCCGCGCCCGCATGACACGGGCGCCGATCTGCGCCAGCTGCTCGTCCCAGAAGCCGAGGGCGTCGAGCGAGGCCTCCTCGGCCCGGATCGCTCGCAGGAGGGCGTTGCGCTGGGCGACGACGCGCGCGACCTCCACCAGGTCTCGCGCCGCTCGGCGGTCGCGCTGCGCCACGATGCCGTCCAGGAAGCGGCGTCGGTCACCGGGCGACCCGACCAGCAGCAGCATCTCCTCCGGCCGGAACAGGACGACGCGTGCGACCTCGGACAGGGTCGACGTGCGACGCGGCACGCCGTTCACGATCAGGCGCTTGCGGATGCCGGCCGGCGGCTCCATCCCCGGCAGCACGAGCTCGATGGCAGTCCCGCCGGCGAGCTCCAACCTGACGCGAGCGAACGGCGCCCCGTGACGCACCAGCTCGGCATCGGCGCCGGCTCGGTGCGATCGGCCGACGATGGTGGCGTAGATCGCCTCGAGCAGATTCGTCTTGCCGGTCCCGTTCGGGCCTGCGACCACGGTGAGCCCGGCATCCGGCGTGATCTCCGCGGCCGCGTAGCTGCGGAAGTCGAAGAGTGCCAGCCGCGTCAGCACCATGGTGGCATCGGCGGCGCGCGGCGCGGCGCGCAGGGCCATGAGCGCTCCTACGACGCGGTCCGCACCGGCATGATGACGTGGACGTAGTCGTCCTTGCCGATGCCGCGGATCACCCCGGGGGCCAGCGGGCCCGACAGCTCAAGGACGGCCTCATCGGCTCCCAGGTTGCTGAGCACGTCGATCAGGTAGCGCGCGTTGAAGGCGATCGCGGTCGGCGAGCCCTCGATGGCGGCCTCGACCGTGTCCGCGTTGTCACCCACGTCGGCCGCGTGCGCGGTAATGGCGATGCCGGTCCCGTTGGCATCGTCGCCGCCGAGCTCGATCTTCACGATGTTGGCGCTGTCGCGCGCGAAGATGCTGGCCCGGCGGGTGCCGGCCAGGAAGGCCTCACGGTCGATGACGGCGCGCGAGCTGTGCGAGGCGGGAATGACCGGCTCATAGTTCGGGAACTGGCCCTCGATCAAACGGCTAACGAGATCGATGCCGGCGACATGGAACAGGATCTGGCTCTTGTTCGGGGTGACCGTGATCTCGATCGGCGCCTCGGCATCGGGCAGGATGCGCATCAGCTCGGCATACGATCGACCCGGCACCACGATCGTGATCTCCGGGTCCACCGGCTTGTCGAGCGCCAGGGTGCGGACCGCGATTCGATAGTTGTCGGCCGCGGCCAGGGTCATCTTGTCGCCGGTCAGCCTGGTGAGGACGCCGGTCAGGATCGGCCGGCTCTCATCGGAGGCGGCGGCGAAGACGACCTCGCCGAGTGCCTCGCGCAGGACGCGGGCGTCCACGCTGGTGGCCGGCGCGTCGCCGATGGCCGCCACGACCGGGAACTCATCGGCCTCGATGCCCTTGATGCTTGACCGATTGTTCCCGCAGGTGAGCTTGAGCGTCCGATCCTTCGGCGACAGGACGAGGTCGATCCGCTGGTTCGGCAGCGACGCCACCAGATCGGTGAGGAGCTTGGCCGGGACGGTGATCTCGCCCTCCTCGGTGACCTTGCCGGGGACCCAGCAGTTGATCCCGATCTCGAGGTTGGTGGCGGTCAGCTTGAGCCCGGAGTTCTCCGTCTTGAGGAGCACGTTCGCCAGGACGGGCAGGGTGGCACGGCTGCTCACCGCGCGGCTGACGGTACCGAGGCCGCGTGCCAGGTTCTCCTGCATTACCGAGATGTTCATGCCGACCTCACCTGCTGCTCCATGGATCGCTTATCCACGGTTCGCTCCGTTGCTCTATCGGTTCATCTTGAAGAATACTCACCCGTCGCCGTCCCTAGTAGGCGTGTGGACGGTGTGGATGAGACCCTGTTTCGCTCGCTCCGCCGAGCGCGAATCGCCCGTGTCGACAACTTCGCGCCGCCGGCGGATATCCGTCGCCTGGTTGCGCGTCCACTGCGGACGAATCGCCCTTCGCTGTGGATGCAGGGTACCGATCGGTCATGCCCGGTGGGACGATTGTCCACATCGGCCCTCAGATATCCACCAGATCGGGCCACTTATCCACCAATCCGATGTTTTGGCGACCGAGGAAGCCCTGTTCGGGGCCAGCGGCTTGTCCGGATCGTCGCCGCTCACTCGGAGTAGATCATCTCCCGGACGGCGCTGATCTCACGCCGCATCTCGTCGTTCTCCTGGAGCTCGCGTGCGATCTTGTCGTAGGCGTGGAGGACGGTCGAGTGGTCGCGGCCGCCGAGCTCGGCGCCGATGCGCAGGAGGCTGATGTCGGTCTCCTCGCGGATCAGGAACATCGCGATCTGGCGTGGCACAACGATCGCCCGGTCGCGCTTCGACGAGCGCAGCTGGTCGAGGTTGACGCCGTAATAGTCGGCCACGGCGCGCACGATGCGCTGCGGCGTGATCGACTTCTTGCGCGGGTTGTACATGACGTTGCTGAGCACCGCCGAGGCGAGCTCGATGTTGACCGGCATCCCGCTCATCGACGCGTAGGCCACCACGCGGTTGAGCGCGCCCTCGAGCTCGCGGACGTTGCTGACCACCTTGCGCGCGATGAAGTCGATGACCTCCGACGGGATAAGGTGCAGCTGGTCCTCCGCCTTTGAGCGCAGGATGGCGATGCGGGTCTCGAGATCCGGTGGCGTCAGGTCGGCGATGAGCCCCCACTCGAATCGACTCCTGAGCCGTTCCTCGAGCGTGGTGATCGCCTTCGGTGGTCGATCGCTCGACAGGACGACCTGCTTGCCCGCCTCGTGGATGGCGTTGAAGGTGTGGAAGAACTCCTCCT
>CAYYDA010000150.1:0-4661 GCA_964470495.1 uncultured Steroidobacteraceae bacterium
GTCGGCGTCTTCGGTGGGCTGGTCATCGGCGCCGGCGTGGGCGGCATCCTCGCCCGAGAGTTCGGCGTCACCGCGCCGTTCTGGTTTGCGTCCGCGGGCTCCGTGCTGTTCGTCGTCCTCATCTGGGGCCAGCTCACGCACATCGCGCACGAGGACGAGCCGTCGGGGCGTGATCCGCGGGGCCGACTGCGCTAGGCGGCCGGAGCGGGACCGTCGCCGCCCTCCCCGACGCGCGACCGCAGGTAACCATCGATGAACGCGTCCAGCTCGCCGTCGAGCACGGCCGTCGGGTTCGAGGTCTCGACGCCCGTGCGCAGGTCCTTGACCATCGTGTACGGCTGGAGCACATAGCTTCGGATCTGGTTCCCCCAGCCAGCCTCGATGTGCTCGCCACGCAGCCGGGCCATCTCCGCCTCACGCTCCTCGACCTGGCGCTCGATCAGCTTCGCCCGCAGCACGGCCATGGCGCGCTCACGATTCTGGTGCTGGCTCCGCTCGCTCTGGACGGCGACCACGATTCCGGTCGGCAGGTGGGTGAGCCGCACGGCCGAGTCGGTCTTGTTGACGTGCTGTCCGCCGGCTCCGCTGGACCGATACGTATCGACCCGCAGCTCCTTGTCGTCGATCTCGACGGCCGCATCCTCGGGCACCTCGGGCATGACCTCGACCAGCGCGAAGCTGGTGTGCCGTCGCTTCTGCCCGTCGTAGGGGCTGATCCGCACGAGCCGATGCACACCACGCTCGCTGCGGAGCTGTCCGTAGACCCACCGCCCGTCGATGCTGAAGCTCACGCTCTTGAGGCCCGCTTCCTCACCCTCGGTGGCCTCCAGGATCTCAGTCGCGAACCGATGGCGCTCCGCCCAGCGCAGGTACATGCGCAGGAGCATCTCGGCCCAGTCCTGGCTCTCGGTCCCACCGGCGCCGGCGTGGATCGAGACAATCGCTCCGCGCTCGTCAAACGGCTCCGACAGCATCAGCTGATGCTCGATCTTGCCCCAATCGGCCTGGAGCGCCGCAAGGTCACGCTCGAGGTCCGGCCGGAGGGTTTCCGCCTCGTCGGCATCGGCGGCGGCCATCTCGGCGATCTCGGCCAGGCCGGAGGCGCGCTCGCCGAACGAGCGCCATTCGTCGATCTCGGAGCGCAGCTCCTCAGCCCGACGCATGGTCTTCTGCGCCTCGGCGGGGTCGTTCCACAGGTCTGGATCGGCCGAGCGTTCGGTCAGCTCGGCGAGCTCGCCCTCTTTCGCTGGGTGGTCAAAGACGCACCGACGTATCGGCGACGAGGCGAGCGAGGCGTTGCGCCTCGTCCCTAATTGCGTCCAAGCGCGGCCACCATGGGAAGCTCGAACTCGGCCAGCCGGTTGCCCTTGGCGCGCACCTTGGCCGGATTGACGCACGGGCAGTACGTCTGGCGCGGGCAGACGCCGCAGTTGCCATCGCAGTCGAGGGTGGCGGCGTAGGTGCAGCGCATGCAATCGCGCTCGCACATGATGAGGTCTTCGTAGGGGAGCTCTGGATCTCGGAAGCGAGTGACCGGTGGAAGGTGGGCCGCCGTGCTGACGGGGAGCGGGACGGAGGCCCTGGGAGGTGCGGTCAACTGCTTCACGAATCCCTCCACCTAACGGGTTCCGCGGGCCCGAGCGCTCACGGATTTCGTTCAGTCCATCGTAGCGACTCCCTCAGATATCGCAACCCTGCACGATGGTCCCGGTGGGGCATCATGTTGTGCGTAATGCCCGATCCGTTCCTGCTCATCGTCGGCTTCATCGCCATCGCCTGCGTGATCCTCTTCCCCATCCGCATGTGGCGCCGCCGCCGCCACCGCTACGGCAACGAGCCCGACGAGGTCGAGTAGGCCCGGCGGGCGCATGAGCCACGTCCGGGCGGCCAGTTCCTATCGGGTTCTCATGGGGAGACCGTTAGCGCATCTTCAGTGGCTGCCCCGTTTCATGGGCACGCTCAGGGACAGCGGCGAACCGTTGTCAACGTTCTGCCGGTGCAAGAACGATAGGAATCAGGGACGAGATCTCGACATAGCTGTCTGCCGGTGCAAGACCGATAGGATTCGTGGCCGGGTGGCGGTCAGGCCCCGTGGCACTTCTTGAACTTCTTGCCGGAGCCGCAGTAGCAGGGATCGTTGCGGCCGATTTTCGGCCCGGCGCGCACGGGGGTCGAGCCGTTCCCGTTGCCGGCCACCGCGGTGGCGGTGGCGGCGCCCGCCGCCGACGACGTCCCGGCAACTGCCGCGCGGCCCTCGGTCACGTTCCGGGTCACCGGATGCTGGTGGGTGGCCTGTGTCTGGATGGAGACGCGGAAGATGGTGTGAGTGACATCGTGGCGGATGGTCGACTTGAGCTCGTCGAACATGCGGTACGCCTCGATCTTGAACTCGTTCAGCGGGTCGCGCTGCGAGTAGGCGCGGAGGCCGATCCCACGGCGCATGTCGTCGACGGCGGTGAGGTGCTCGACCCACAACGAGTCGATGACGCGCAGGAGCACCAGGCGCTCGAGGACCCCGATCCCCTGCTCGCCGACCTCCGCGCGCTTGCGCTCGTAGCGTTCGCGCACGAGCTCGGTGATCGCCTCGACGAGGGCGGGCTGCTCGCGGGCGTCGTCGATCTGGCGCAGGTCCGCATCGGTCAATGACGGGACCATGGTCGCCAGCTGGGCCTTCAGGCCGTCGCGGTTCCAGTCGGCATGGTGGTCGCCGGCCGTGTGGTCTGCCACGAGGCTGGCCACCTCGTCGTCGAGCATGGCCTCGACGATCGGGCCGAGGTCGTGCGAGCGCAGGATCCGGTCGCGCTCGCGGTAGATCGTCTCGCGCTGGCGGTTGATGACGTCGTCGTACTGGACGACGTGCTTGCGGGTGTCGAAGTTGTAGCCCTCCACCCGGGACTGCGCGTTCTCGATCGTCTTGCTGACCATCTTCGACTCGAGCGCCGTGTCATCGGTGAAGCCGAGGGTGCGCATGAGGCCCTGCACCCGGTCATTGGCGAAGCGACGCATGAGGTCGTCTTCCAGGGAGAGGTAGAAGCGGGAGCTTCCCGGGTCGCCCTGGCGACCGGCGCGGCCTCGCAGCTGGTTGTCGATGCGGCGTGCCTCGTGGCGCTCGGTGCCGACGATGTGCAGGCCGCCCGCGGCGAGCACCTTCTCCTTGTCCTCGGCGCAGACGCGCTCGGCCTCAGCCAGCGCATCGGCGTACTGCTCGGGCGTGGCCTCGAGCACGTTCGTGCCTCGCTTGTGGAGCAGCTCGGCGGCCATGACCTCGGGGTTGCCGCCGAGCAGGATGTCCGTCCCGCGGCCGGCCATGTTGGTCGAGATCGTCACGGCGCCGGACTGCCCGGCCTGGGCGATGACCTCGGCCTCCTTCTCGTGGAGCTTGGCGTTGAGGACGTTGTGCTTGATCCCGCGCCGCTTGAGGAGCTCGCCAAGCATCTCGCTGACCTCGACGCTGATCGTGCCGACCAGGACGGGACGTCCGGCCTCGTGCTCCTCGGTGATCTCGTCGACGACGGCCTTCCACTTCCCGCTCTGCTGGGCGTAGATGAGGTCGGCGAAGTCGGCGCGGATCATCTCGCGATGGGTGGGGATCACCACCACCTCGAGGTTGTAGATCTTGGCGAACTCCTCGGCCTCGGTCTCCGCCGTTCCGGTCATGCCGGAGAGCTTGTCGTACATGCGGAAGTAGTTCTGGAAGGTCACCGTGGCGAGCGTGCGCTGTTCGTTCCGGATCTTCACGCCTTCTTTGGCTTCGACGGCCTGGTGGAGGCCCTCCGACCATCGGCGTCCGGGCATCAGGCGCCCGGTGAACTCGTCGACGATGATCACCTCGCCGTCCTTGACCACGTAGTCCTTGTCGCGGTGGTAGAGGACCTGCGCCTTGAGCGCCTGCTCGAGGTGGCGTGCCAGGCTGAAGTCGTCGGCAAACATGTTGTCGACGCCCAGCCAGCGCTCCATCTTGTCGGTGCCGGCCTCGGTGATGGCGACCTGCTTGAACTTCTCGTCGACGACGTAGTCCTCTTCTGCCGACAGGCGCGGAATCAGCCGCGCGAACTGGAGGTACTTGTCCGCCGACTCCTCCGCGTTGCCGCTGATGATCAGGGGCGTGCGCGCCTCGTCGATGAGGATGTTGTCGACCTCGTCCACGACCGCGAAGAAGTGCGCGCGCTGGGAACGGCCCTCGAGGTCGACGACGAGGTTGTCGCGCAGGAAGTCGAAGCCGAACTCGTTGTTCGTGCCGTAGGTGACGTCGGCGGCATACGCCTCGCGTCGGGCGACCGGCCGCAGGTCGCGCAGCCGCTCGTCGGTGGCGTGGTGCTCGGGATCGAACAGGTAGGCGGCGTCGTGCTGGATCGACCCGACGCTCATCCCCAGCCGGTTGAAGATGGCGCCGATCCACTGCGCGTCGCGCTTGGCCAGGTAGTCGTTGGGGGTCACGACGTGCACGCCGCGCCCGACGAGGCCGTTGAGGAACGCCGCCAGCGGCCCGACGAACGTCTTGCCCTCGCCGGTGCGCTGCTCGGCGATCCCGCCGCGGTGGAGCACGATGCCGCCCATCAGCTGCACGTCGTAGTGCCGCTTGCCGAGCGCGCGGACCATCGCTTCTCGGACCGATGCGAACGCCTCCGGCAGGATCTCCTCGAGCGCCTCGTTGATCTGGG
>CAYYDA010000151.1:0-4654 GCA_964470495.1 uncultured Steroidobacteraceae bacterium
AGCGACTGGAACTCGTAGATGCTCTGCAGGGTCCCCTGCGAGACCTCCGGCTGGTAGGGCGTGTAGGAGGTGGCGAACTCGGGGCGGCCGATCACCTCGCCCACCACCGACGGGATCAGGTGGCGGTAGGCGCCGGCGCCCAGGAAGCTGACCTCAGGGATCCGGTTCCGTCCGGCGAGCCGGGCCAGCTCGGCGCGGACCTCCTGCTCGACGAGGGGCGGGGGGATGGTCCATGCGCCGGCGCGCACCACAGCCGGGATGTCGTCGAACAGGTCGTCCACGGATGCCACGCCGACGGCGTCGAGCATCCGGGCGCGATCGGCGTCGGTGTGCGGGGAGTACGTCATCGGCGAGCCGCGCTCAGGCGGTCTCGTCGGCGTAGGCGGCTGCGTCCATGAGCGCGTCGACCTCGGCCGGGTCGGAGAGCGTGACGCGGGCGATCCAGCCGTCTCCGAAGGGATCGGAGTTGAGCAATTCAGGCGCGTCGCTCAGCTTCTCGTTGACCTCGACCACTTCGCCGGAGACCGGCGCATACAGGTCGCTCACCGCCTTCACGCTCTCGACCACGCCGAAGGTGGCGAACTGCTTGAGCGAGGCGCCGACCTCGGGCAGCTCGATGAAGACGATGTCGCCCAGCTCATCGGCCGCGAAGCTCGTGATCCCGATCGTCGCGCGACCGTCCTCCACGCGAACCCACTCGTGCTCCTTCGAGTAGCGCAGGTCGTCGGGGTAGGACATCGGCAGATCGATCCTCTCGTGGCGGTGGCCTCAGCCGCGCTCGTCGCGCGGGCGCTTGTAGAACGGCAACTTTACCTGCTCGGCCCGATACGGGCGGTCGCGAACCACGACCTCGAAGGCGTTGCCAACTCCGGCCAGCTCGGCCGGAACCATGGCCATCGCGATCTTCGTTCCCAGCGTCGGTGACAGCGTGCCGCTGGTCACATGGCCCACGGGCGCGCCGTCGGCCCGGACCTCGTACCCTGCCCGAGGAATGGCGTTGTCGACCATCTGGAGGCCGATGAGCTTGCGCACCGGTCCCTGCTGTTGAACCGCCTGGAGCGCCGCTCGCCCGACGAACTCCCCCTTTTCGAGCTTCACGACGCGGCCGAGGTTGGCCTCGAACGGGTTCGTCTGGCGGTCCAGCTCGTTGCCGTACAGCGGCATGCCGGCCTCGAGCCGCAGGGTGTCTCGCGCGCCCAGACCGCAGGGCCGCGCCCCGTGCTGCTCGCCGGCCTCCGCAAGTGCCTCCCACAGGTCGCGGGCTCGGCGTGCATCGCAGAAGAGCTCGAAGCCGTCCTCGCCGGTGTAGCCGGTTCGCGCCACCAGGCAGTCGATGCCGGCGACGGCACCCGGCGCGGACCGATAGTTGCCGATGGTCGCTAGGTCCAGTTCGGTCAGCGCCGCGACGAGCGCAGCGGCGTTGGGACCCTGCGGCGCCAGCAGCGAGATGCGATCACTGCGGTCCTCGACGGTGGCGCCGAAATCGCCCCGCGACACGAGTGCGATGAGCTGGTCCACCACCGCCTCGCGATTCGAGGCGTTGCAGACGACCCAGAACCGGTTCTCGCCGCGCCGATACACGATGAGGTCGTCGATGATGCCGCCGTCAGCCTCGCACGCCATCGAGTACTGCGCCTGGTTGACCTCGAGCGCCCCAGGGTCGCTGACGAGCGCGTAGCGCAGGAAGGCGACCGCCTCCTCCCCGAGCACCTCGATCTCGCCCATGTGCGACAGGTCGAACAGCCCGACCGCGGACCGAACCGTGCGGTGCTCCTCGATGATGGAGGTGTACTGGACCGGCATCTCGTACCCGGCGAACGGAACGAGCCTCGCCCCGAGCTCGCGGTGGAGTTCGTGGAGGGGGGTCTGCCGCAGCTCGCCGACCGGCGCCTCGCTCATGCCGTCGCCTCCGCAGGTTTGCCGGCAATCACGGCCGATGCGCGCTCGACCACGGAACGCTCGGTGGCGTGGTTCATGAGGGCGAGCGCCTCAGCGACCGGCGTCCAGCGCACGTCGTCGAACTCCCCGTCGTGGAGCTCGATCGCACCGCCGATCGGCCGCATGAGGAAGAAGTGCACCGTCTTGTGGAAGCGAGTCGTGCCACGGACGAAGAAGTAGCGGATCGCGCTGAGTGGCGCCTCGATCTCGACCTCGATCCCGGTCTCCTCGCGCGTCTCGCGCAGGGCCGTCTCCTCGATGGTCTCGCCCGAATCGGGCGTGCCCTTCGGAAGGGCCCACAGCACCGGCACGCGCCGATGGACGAGGAGGATCTCCGTCTGGCCGTCGACCGTGCGATGGACCACGCCACCGGCAGATGTGGCGCGAGCGGTCCGCAGGACAGGCACCTGAGCCGGCTGGGGCGCGGCTAGGGGCGACGAGAGCGCGGCACTCCGAATGGGAGCGCGGGTCGACGCGCGGGAAGACGCGTCGCGCGACCGACGGCGGGGAACCGGAAGCGGCTGGTCTGCGAGCGCAGGGCCCGGATCGTGGCGCTCGACGGGACCGCGCTCTTGGGACGGTGGTACACGGTCCGCATCTGCTCGAGCCCCAGGCGTGGGCGGTGCGCAGAGCGACGGCCGGCGCCGAAGTCGATCGTCGGATGGGAGATGAACCGGGCGACCAGACTCACTCGCATGGCCGGCATTGTACGCCCCTCCGAGTGCAGCGCAAGTAAATCGGCGAACCTCAGCGGTCGTCGTTGCCCCGGCGCAACTCGGCGATTGCCGCGTCGCGGCCGGCAGCATCCGCAAAGGTCAGCGTGGCCGCCGCACCGTCGCCACGGATGCGCAGCGCGGGATGCCGCGTGAGGCCCAGGTAGGCATCACCGGCGTCGATCTCGAGGCGCTCCCCGGCCTCGATGGGCCAGATCACCGACCCGGTCGGCCCGTGGATCACGAGCCGCTCGCTCTCGCTCCCGTGCGAAAGGACGGCCTCCTCGACGTCGCGGCGCACGTCACCCAGCCCGGCTCCCCAATAGCGCCACCGCGTGCGGGCGACCTCCTCCACGTTCATCCACTCGAGCTGGGCGGGCGTCCCGTGCAGGCGGACCGGGCCTCGGGGCGTTGGCAGCTCGCCGTGGATGGCAAGCGAGATCGGAGTCTCCCCGTCGGCGGGCTCGGCCGGCCGCCTGCGCAGGATCGGCTGCGGGATGAGCGCGCCGGCCAGGATGAGCGCGGCGGCGATCCCGAGGATCGCGGTGCCGAGCCACGAGGGCTCCTCCCACGCCACCGAGAACGCATAGGCGATCAGGCGCGACTCGCTGAACGTGACCTCCGGGTAGTTCTCGACGACGCCCCACTCCTCGATGAGGCCGCGCATGTTGAACTGATCTTGGGTCACCGTGCCGTCCAGGCGGACGGGGCCGGCGGACTCGCCGAGTGCCGCGATCGGCCCGTCGAAGCGCACGATGATCGCCTTGTCCGCTGCCGCGGGATCCGCGACTAGGTAGTGGACACGCTCGACGACCGTCGGCGCGCCGCCGCCCGCGCCGACCTCCACCGTTGCGACATGCGGCCCGTCGAGCAGCTCGGCGTCGAACTCGATCCAGGTAGCGGAAACGACGCGTCCGTCGACCACTTCGGCGATCGTGGCGGGCTCCGGCTCCGGCCGGGTCTCGTACGCGGCCGCGGTCGCGCTGGCCGTCGATGCCGTCAGCGCGAGGAGCGCGAGACCTGCCGGCAAGGCTCCCGGAACGCGGCCGAGGCCGAGCCTGCCCAGCGGACCGGCCAGGGCCCGATTCAGCAGGTGCGCGGGATACGCGAGGACGGCGACGAGGCGATGCAGCATCGGCGCACCATACCAACCCATGGCCGGAGCGTCAGATCTGCCGCAGGCGCCCGTACAGCTCCTCAGCCTCCGCGACCCTGCGCCCGACCGCGAACCGATCGGCATCGGCCGCGGCGCGTTCCGCCATCGCCGCCCGACGCGACGGGTCCGCCAGCGAGACGATCGCATCGGCCAGGCGTTGCGGCAGGGAGTCGGCGGGAAGGTGCGGCACGACCAGGCCGTCGACGCCGTCGCGGACCGACTCGCCGACACCGGGACCTTCGACCGCCACGGCCGGTAGGCCCGCGGTCAGCGCCTCGGCAAGGACGAGGCCCTGCGTCTCGGTGCGCGACGTGAATAGGAACACGTCCGCGCCGGAGAGGCGTGCGAGCGCCTCCGGCCGCGGGACGGCTCCGGTCAGGTGGACGCGTCCGGCCAGGTCGGGTCGATCGGAGCGGGCGCGAAGCACGGCCTGCGATGGACCGCCGCCGATGACGAGCAGGTGCAGCAGCGGCAGCCGCGCCGCGGCGACCGCCACCGCCTCCAGGAGGAGCTCCGGGCTCTTCTCCGGCGCGAGACGTCCGAGCGAGGCGACGACGAGGGCATCGTCCGGCCAACCGGCCTCGGCGCGCGCGTCGACGCTCGCCAGCGTTCGGATGCCTGCGACGTCGACGCCGGTCGGGATGACATGGACGCGGTCGGCATCCGACGCCGGCAGGCGAGCACGGATGTCGCTTGCCAGGTCCTCGGATGGCGCCACGATCGCGGCGCACGCGTCCCAGAAGCGACGCAGGTATGCGTCGGTGAGCCGCGATCCAGGCCCGGCGAGCGGACCGAGGTAGTGCCCGTAATCGGCGAAGCGGGTGTGATGCGTGAAGACGAGGGGGAC
>CAYYDA010000152.1:0-4633 GCA_964470495.1 uncultured Steroidobacteraceae bacterium
CCGGCCAGTAGAGGCAGTGGAAGCGGGTGATGTTCTTGCCGATGACGTGGAGATCAGCCGGCCACCACTTCTCCATGGCCGCCTGGTCATTCGGGAAGCCGGCACCGGTCAGGTAGTTGGTGAGAGCGTCGAACCAGACGTAGATACGGTGCTTCTCGTCGCCGGGGAATGGGATGCCCCAGGTCGTCCCCGATCGGCTGATGCTGAAGTCGCGAAGCCCGTCGCGCAGCCAGCCGAGCACCTCGTTGCGGAAGTGCTCCGGCTCGCAGAACGACGGGTTGTCGGCGTAGAGCTTCTCCAGCCGCTCCTGGTAGGCGGAAAGCCGGAAGAAGTAGTTGTGCTCCTCGAGCCACTGGGGGTCGAGCGTCGGATGATCCGGGCAGCGCCCATCCACCAGTTGCTGATCGGTCTTGAACTCGTTGCAGCCGGCGCAGAACCAGCCCGAATAAAGGCCCTCGTACACGTCGCCGGCGGCCTGCGCGCGTCGGACCATCTCGGTCGAGGCGACCGCGTGGTCCGGATCCGTCGTGCGGATGAACCGATCGGCGCTGATGCCGAAC
This sequence comes from uncultured Steroidobacteraceae bacterium, assembly GCA_964470495.1. Taxonomy (GTDB): domain Bacteria; phylum Chloroflexota; class Limnocylindria; order QHBO01; family QHBO01; genus JACDBZ01. Next base: position 561 of record CAYYDA010000152.1, read on the forward strand.
CGCTCGAAGGTGGCCTGCCAGGTGGCCGCCCACGGATCGATGAGCGCATGCGGATCGATCCCGAGCTCTCGTGCATCACGCTCGACGTTCGCCGAGTGCTCGTCCATGCCGGTCAGGAAGCGCGTCTCGCGGCCCAGGAGGCGGTGGTACCTGGCGATCGCATCGGCGCCGATGGCCTCGAACATGGAGTGCAGCGCCGGACGCTCGCTCGGATAGAAGATGGCCGTGGTGAGGTAGTAGGTCTCGCGGTTGCTCACCGGTGCTCGCGCCCCTTCGGCCAGTAGAGCTCCTTACGAACCTGCTCCGGCGCGAACCTGCGCTCCGCGGCGAGCTCCTCGACCGCGCTCACCATCTCGGGATTGCCGCACAGGTACATGGTCGTGTTGTCGGCGCTCAGGCCCAGCTCGTCGAGATGGGCGGCCAGGATCGCCTCGACCCGCCCGACGGAGCCGGCCCAGTCCGGGCTGCCCTGCGGACGCGAAACGGTTCCGACGTAGCGCAGCGGGAAGCCGCCGCCATTGGCGAGCTCGGTGAGCTGCTCACGCCACGCCAGGTCATAGTCGTAGCTGACGCCGTGCAGCAGCACGATGTCGCGCTCCTGGTTCCGGCCGCGCAGCGTCTCGATCATGCTGATGAACGGCGCCAGGCCCGTCCCGGACGCGATGAACAGGCACGTCCTGCCGTCCGGCTGGAGCATGAACTTGCCCTTCGGGCCCTTGATGTTGATCGGATCGCCGACCTTGATGTCCCACATGAGCGGCGTGAGCGCCCCGCCCTCGACGAGACGCACGAAGAACTCGTACTCGCTCAGGTCGTCGGCGGACGACGAGATGCTCATCGGCCGCTGAATCAGCTTCTCGGGCCCCATGAGGCCGAGCGTCGCGTACTGGCCCGGCTCGAACGGGAATGGCTCCTCCAGCGCCTGCACGCCGACGATGGCCAGGCCGGGAGCGACTTCCTCCCAGCGGCTCAGGCGTCCGTTGTAGGGGTACTCGGCCGTCATGGATCCCTCGACTGCACGCGCCAGCCTCCAGGTGCTGCCGCGGGCGGCCAGTATAAGGGCGAGCAATCAGGCCGATATCGCCCCGTTCTGGCCGACGCGTGGCCGCGGCACAGATGGGCACGGATCGGCCAAGCGGCCAAGCCCGCGGCGGCTGCAGGAGCAAGACGGTCTGATCGTTACCGATGCGTAATGACGGATACGCCATGTGGCCCGATTGTGTGCCCCGTGCAGAACGTGTCCCTCGAACGTCGCAGCCCTCCCCGCGGGCTCGGTGACCCGGTGTGCGCGTGTGGCCATGGCCTTTCGCTCCACTCGATGCGATCGGGCGTCGACCCCTGCTCGGGATGCGCGGGTCGGCACGCGGCCGGCGCTCCGTCCCTGAGCAAACAGTGGTGTTCGGGCTTTCTCGCCGAGCTTGCCATTCCTTTCTAGCCACTCCGGCGTCCGCCAGCGGCCAGCCCGACCTGTTCAGCGATCAGCAATCTCCGGCGTGCCCGTGTCGAGCAGTCCCCCTTCCAGATCCTGGCGTGCCTGGCGTGCCAACTCCTCGTAGCGCCTCGTGAACATCGCCAGATCATGCTCCGGCAGTTCCTCCAGGTCCAGGAGAGCGTTGTGCGCGCCTTGCAGAGCGCGGATGATCTCGTCCAGCTTGAGCTGTACCGCGGCGCCATCGCGGTTCTGGGTGTTCTGGATCAGGAAGACCATCAGGAAGGTCACGATCGTCGTCCCGGTGTTGATGACGAGCTGCCACGTGTCGCTGAAGGAGAACGCCGGTCCGGTGACCAGCCACCCCACTATCACAGCCGCAGCCAGCGCGAAGGCGGTCGGGTGCCCGCTGGCCCGTGCGGTCCAGTTCGCAAAGCGTGAGAACGGCGACGTGCGGTACACGGGCTGACACCTCTACTGGCCGGCGGCACGGCTCGAGACGTCTGATGGCCGCACGTCAATTATGGCCGCCGCTACTCCGATGACCGGACATCCGGTCGGCGTGTTCGACGGGCCTGGGACCGACCGCTCCGGTCGGTCATGCGTCGGGGCGAGCGAACCAGAGCAAATAGTCGCCGTCCAGACCGGCTGGCGGCTCGTCCCACTGCAAGGTCGTCACGCCGAGCAACGGCACGTGCTCGTCGATGACGCCGGCCATGTCGCTCGCCAGCGGCGTCACGCTGCCGTCGGTGGCAACGACGTTCGCCACGTTGACCACGAGCCGGCCGCCGGGCCGAAGCAGCGTCGCCACCTGGCCGAAGATCGACCCGAGCTCGTGCAGGTAGACGGCGTAGTCACCATCATCGGTCGCATAGCCGGCGAGCGGGTTCTCCGGGTGATCCGTGCCCGACATGTACGGCGGCGAGGTGAGCACGAGATCCACCGGCTCGTCCACGAGCCGCGACAACTCCCGAGCATCGCCCAAGATCAGCCTCGCCCTCCCGGTGGTTCGACGTCGAGCGATCTCGAGGTGCTCCGGCAGGAGCTCGATCCCGATCGCCCGGCGTCCCATCCGCTCCGCCACCGTCACGGTCGTGCCATAGCCGGCGAACGGGTCGAGGACGAGCTCTCCCGGCTGGCTGGCATAGCCGACGACGGATGCTGCCAGGGCCTCGGTAAAGTGGATGTCGTCCGCCGTGCCCTCGGGGCGCTCGGCCACCAAATCCCGAGCACGCAGGACCAGGGGCGCAGTCACACGGCCAAATTAGTCGAAGCCCGCAATCATGCGGCGCCTGCCCGTGCCAAAGGCCGGGTTAGCAGGCTGCCTGGGGCCGGCCGGACTCCATCATTGCTTGCAGGTTGTCCGTTCGCCGTTCCCACCGCCCAGGGATTCACCTCGGTATACGGAGCCGCTTCTCAGTACTGAGCTCAGTACTTCTCCGGATGTGCAAGCGCGCTCCGATGGATACCGTCGCAGGCATGACCCTGCAGAAACCGCTTGCCTTCAATGCCTGGCTGCTTGGCCGGCTGACGGAGAGGAAGATGAGCCAGCGCCAGCTGGCCCTCAAGTCGGGCGTGAACCACTCCACCATCTCCAGGATGATCAAGGGCGACCGCATGCCGTCGCTCGGCACGGCGACGAAGCTCGCCCGCTGTCTGCGAGAGGTCCACGAAGAGGCCGATGGGCCTGCCTATTTCGAGTCGCTGAACTCGCGCCCGGTGCTGCCGACGACCCGCGTCGAGTACGCCCTGCGCGGCGACGATACCTTGACCGAGGCAGACGTTCGCGAGCTGATGCAGGCGTACATCCTCCGTCGAGTTCGAGCCGATCCCAACGGCTCGCACAACAGGCCGAACGCCTACAGCAACGGCCCCGGTTCGTCCGGAACGCCCTCGGTGGCAGGTACGCGCGCCGCAGGTTGACGGCATCCCAGCCCTCGTCGGCACCGGGCGTCAGTGATGCTCATGGTGAAGCTTCGGCGCTCGGCCACTGAAGTGCCGGGCGCGTCCTCGGGGAGAGGAGGCCGCCCGGCTTGCGAGGAGCACATAAACCTACCGCGAGCGAGTCATGACAGAAGTGTCATGACGGCGGAGGCAAGTAGCGGAACAATTTCCACATGCAAGATAGCGGGCTAGAGCGAGAGCGGATCGCACTCCAGATCGAGGCGGTCGTGGTTCCATATCGCATCGAGCAGGAGCGCAGTGACCCGGACGTATGTGAGAGCTATCGCGGGCGCGCTCGAGATCTGCTCGACTATTTGGACGGCGCAGTTGGACCATACCCCGACCTGCAGGAGGCACTCGGTGCAGCCCGAGCCGAGCTCGGACTGGATCGCTGGCGGGGGCCAGAGCGGAGGTCGACCTAGCGACCAGAACGGATTCAGGTATTCGGGTTTGCCCGCATCTGCTGTTCGCCGTTCCACAATGCACGATCGGGCGACGGGCCGGGGGACAGCCCGCCGCCCCACGATCACATCGCCACGACTGCCTCGAGCGCCTCGTCGGCGGCGCCGTTGGTGACGGCGATCGTCGCGCCATCGGGGGCGTCGGCCACGGCCTGCGCCTCCTTTGCGTACTCCTTCTTCGATCGGCCCGACAGCATCTCGAGCGAGGCGACCACGACCTCGGTCTTCCAGTGCCGCTT
>CAYYDA010000153.1:0-4605 GCA_964470495.1 uncultured Steroidobacteraceae bacterium
CTCCTTGGCCTTGCGCTTCGGCTCCTTGCGGGGTCGATCTCTTCCCTTTGCCATCGCCCGAACCTCCGAACTTCCGAGCCGGTCGAGCTGCGCCGATCATGCGCCGCCGGCTCTTACCAACCGATTACTCCACGCTTACCGGTACTCCAGCGCGGATCTCCAGCTTCCGGATCGTCTCGAAATTCTACGCCTCGCCTCGCGACAGCTCCTCGGTCGCGTTGCAGCACCATTCTACACCGTTGTCATACGCCGTCATACGGCCGCACGGCGCCGACGAAAGCGGTCTTCGCCACCGCGTCTCCCTCATTCGGCACCACCGGTTCCATTAGACGAGCGGAAGACCGCGGACCGCCCTTCCCCAGCGAGCGTCACGCTCGGCGGAGATGGCCACCGCCTCGATGCCGCTCGATCCGGTTGAATAGCGGCCCGCCTACTGCCATCTGACGAACTCGACGACCCTCGCCATTGACCAACCAGGGTCGGCTAAGACCGCGCCACGCTACGCGGTGAGCTCGCACGCCCGAATGGTGAGCGTGACTCGGACGGTGCCGCGGCGTGGAGCGGCCGTCAGCTCGCCTAAGCCGGCTGTGATTGGTGTCTGACAAATTCGGTCACGAGATGCGATCGAAGGATCCAACGATCCGGTGGCGGAGCTCAGCGAACGTCCCATCGGCGAGCGACGCGCGCAGCCGTCGCATCAGCTCGAGCGTCCACGTCACGTTGTGGACGGTGGCGAGTCGGTAGGCAAGCAACTCGCGAGCGCGGAAGAGGTGCGCGAGATACGCCCGCGAGTGGTTCCGGCACGCCTCGCAGGCACAGTCGGGGTCGATCGGCCCGGGATCGTCCTGGAGGGCGGCGTTGCGAAGGTTGAGGCGGCCGGCATCGGTCCAGACCTGCCCCGTTCGGGCCACCCGCGTGGGCAGGACGCAATCGAACAGGTCGATTCCACGCTCGACCGCGGTGAAGAAGTCTGCAGGCGACCCGACGCCCATCAGGTAGCGCGGACGAGGGTCGTCCCCGAGCGCATCTGCGACGACGTCCAGGGTGGCAGCCATCGCGGCCTTCGATTCACCCACCGACAGGCCGCCGATGGCAATGCCGTCGAACGCGAGCGCGGCGATGGTGCCTACGGAGGCGCGGCGCAGCTCCGGATCCACGCCGCCCTGCACGATCCCGAACACGGCCTGGTCGGGTCGGCCGCGGGCCGCCAGCGATCGTTCGGCCCATCGGTGCGTCCGGTCCATGGCATCGGCCACCTGCTCCCGAGGCAGGCCGGGATCGACGAGCTGGTCGAATGCCATCGCCACGTCGGAGCCGAGGAGCGCCTGGATCTCCATCGCCCGCTCGGGGGTGAGGCGGTGCGTCGATCCGTCGAGGCGCGACGTGAAGCTGACCCCGTCGTCGTCGACGCGACGCAGGTCCGCCAGGCTGAAAACCTGGAAGCCACCGGAATCGGTCAGGATCGGGCCATCCCAGGCCATGAACCGATGCAGCCCACCGAGGCGCGCGATCCGCTCGGCGGTCGGCCGCAGGTTGAGGTGATAGGTATTCCCGAGGATCATCTGCGCTCCGGCGGCGCGCAGGTCGCCGGGGGTCAGGGCTTTTACCGTGGCCTGGGTACCGACCGGCATGAATTCTGGCGTCTCGACGGTACCGTGAGGCGTCACAATGCTGCCCAACCGGGCGCGGCCGATGGTCGTCGGCCTGAAGGAGTGGGCGATCGGAGCGGGCGTTGACACCGCCGGAGAGGATAGGCTACGTGCAGCACGGAGAGGTGACCGTCGGGTGCGATTGACCGAATGGCCGCGAATGCCGTTCCTGAACGAGGAAGTCAAGGAATGGATCGCGATGGAGCTCGTCAGCCTCGGGGTGGAGGATCTGGCTGTCTATGCCCTCGAGGCCGGCACGGAGGGCGATGAGCGCCGCGTGATGGTCGCGACCGAGGTCGGCCTGCTCGATCATCGGTACGCCCCGTTCGGCTCGTCGGCTCGCTACCGCCTGGCGATGCTCATGTATCCGTGGCAGGTCCTGCGCGGCGTCGAGCTACGAGCCGATACCTTCCGGCTGTGGGCTCGCGAGCACCGCACCCGCTGGTCGTTCCGCCTCCACCATCCGCACTTCGAGGCCGCCACCGAGTCGCCCGACCTGGGTCAGGCGCTGTGCGACCTGGCACGCGTGTGCGCCGTGATGGCCGAGCCCTTCGGCGTGCCGGCCGGCCGCGTCTCCAGCGACGTGCCGGGTGTCATCCCCGGCGGGCCCCGGCCACTTCCCGCCGTCCAGGAACCGACCGCGGGTGAGAAGGCCGATGCGGCCGTCGCGGAGGCCATCGACAAGGCCGAGACCGATGGCGAGGGCGGCGGCGAGACGGTGAAGGAGAACACCAGGCCGACCGCCGTGGCGATCGGCGATGGCGAAGAGGTCGTCGAGCTCTCTGACGAGGACAAGGCCGCCGTTCCGACCCGCTCGGACGACCCGGCTTAACTCGGACGGTTCAGACGATCAGCATCGCGTCGCCGAAGCTGAAGAACCGATACCCCTCACCCAGCGCCGCACGGTAAGCCCTCAGCAGCGCATCGCGCGCCCCGTACGGCGTGAGCCCTGCCGTTCCCGCCTGCACGAACGCCGTCACCAGCAGCAGCAGGGAGCTGCGCGGCAGGTGGAAATTCGTCACCAGGGCATCCACGGCCTCGAACCGATACGGCGGCGTGACGTACAGATCGGTCCAACCCGATGGAGCGTCCGTCCTCGCCGCGGTCTCGAGGACGCGCACCGCGGTGGTGCCCACGGCGACGACCCGGCCGCCGGCTTCGCGCGTGGTCGCCATGGCCGCGCGAGTAGGGAGCGGAACCTCGTACCACTCGCGGTGGATGTGGTGCTCGTCGACGAACTCGCCCTCGAGCGGTCGGAACGTGTCGAGCCCGACGTGGAGGGTGACGGAGGCCCGGCGGATCCCATCGGCCTCGAGTGAGTCCAGGAGTTCGGGTGTGAAATGCAGCCCGGCCGTCGGTGCGGCCGCTGATCCGGGCGGGTGCGCGTACACCGTCTGGTAGCGCTCCGGCGGCGTCGTTCGGTCATGGATGTAGGGCGGCAACGGCATCTCGCCGGCCGCGGCCATGATGGCGTGCGGGTCGCCGTCGAATCGGACGGCCCGGGTGCCATCTGCCAGCCGCTCCCCCACCTCGACGCGGTCGCCGCTCCGCAACCTGACGGCGTCCCCGACGCGCAGCCGGCGAGATGGACGGACCAGTGCCACCCATCTGTCTGGGTCGTCGTCGAGCGGTCGGAGGACGAGGATCTCCGCGGCGCCGCCGCCGGGGCGAGCGCCCGGCAACCGAGCCGGAATCACCCGCGAGTCGTTGACGACCAGCAGGTCGCCCGACCGCAGCCATTTCCCGACGCCTCCGAACGTGGCGTGCTGAAGGGCGTCCGGACGCGATCGGTCAAAGACGAGGAGCCGGGAGGCGTCACGCGGCTCCGCAGGCGTCTGCGCAATGGCCTCAACGGGAAGGTCGTAGTCGAAGTCGTCGACTCGAAGCCGCGGTGCATCCATGCGTGGAAAGCGTAGCGCCCGGCCGGACGAGCCGGCCGGGCGCCATCGGTCATGGCTGACGGCGTTCGCTACAGCAGCGTATTCAGCCAGCCCTGGGCGAAGTAGATCGCGAAGGCGATCGCCACGACCCACAGGAGCCAATGGATCTCGCCGAGCTTGCCACGGACGGCCTTGATGAGGACGTACGAGACGAAGGCCGCACCGATGCCCACGGTGATGTTGTAGGTCAGCGGCATCAGGGTGATGCCGAGCAGCGCCGGGAAGCCCTCCTCGACGTCGCCGAAGTTGATGTCCTTGATGAGGGTGGCCATCAGGTAGCCCACCACCACCAGCACCGGGCCGGTGGCCGCGAACGGGACCATCGGCGCGAGTGGCGTCACGAAGATCGCCAGCAGGAAGAGGACGCCGGTGACGACCGAGGTGAGGCCGGTGCGGCCGCCCTCCGCCACGCCCGCAGCACTCTCGATGTAGCTGGTGTTCGAGCTGATGCCCGCTGCCCCGCCGGCCGCCGCTGCGACCGAGTCGACGATGAGCACGCGGTTGATGCCAGGCACCTTCCCGTCGGGCGTGGCCAGGCCGGCCTGCTCGGCGATGGCCGTGGCCGTGCCCATCGTGTCGAAGAAGTCGGTGAGCATGATCGCGAAGATCGTGAGCGCGGCCGCCAGGATGCCGAGGCTCCAGACCTCGGTGACGTCGAACTGGCCGAGCGTCGAGAAGTCGGGTACGAAGTCCATGTTCTCCGGAATCGTCGTCAGCCCGACGACGTAGGCGACGATCGACATCACCACGATGCTGATCAGGAGTGCCGCGCGCACCTTCAGGGCGAACAGCACGATCGTGAGGCCCAGGCCGAGGACGAAGACCCATGCCGCCGGCTCGACCGGGAAGTTGAACTGCACGACCGGAGTTCCCGGCCCGATGAGCCCACCATCGACGAAGCCGATGAACAGGATGAAGAGGCCGATACCGACGCCGATGGCGCGCTTCAGCGCCAGGGGCACGGCATTCATGATCGCCTCGCGCAGGCCGACGATGACCAGCACGAGCACGATGAG
>CAYYDA010000154.1:0-4527 GCA_964470495.1 uncultured Steroidobacteraceae bacterium
TTGGTTGCCGTCGTGCTGTTCGCACGCGCGGACCGGCGTCGGCTCATCGGGCTGGGGCTGGCGGGTGCGGCCGTGGCAGCAGCAGCCGCGGTCGTCGCCTTCGCCGTCGTCCGGCAGGAGTCGATCTTCCGACTCCTCCAGGGCCGCGACCTGGTGTGGTCTGAGGCGGTCGCAACGTTCGCCCAGAACCCGGTCGTCGGGATTGGTCCGGGTACCTATTCGTGGGCCCGATTGGCAGCGGATGCCCCATACGCCGACCGGCTGTCCGTTCGGCTCGCTCACAACGTTCCGCTTCAGACGGCCGTCGACGGCGGCATCGTGCTGCTCGTCGCCTGTGCCGCCCTGTTGGCCGTCTGGGTGCACAGGGTCTGGAAGCGAGACAGAGCGGACGTCGCGACACGCGTCAGCGTTGCCGCTCTCAGCGGATACGCCGCGATGAGCCTGTTCGACGATCCGAGCTACCTGCCAAGCCTCACCGCCTCGGCCGTGGTCCTCGCCGCGTGGCTCGCCGGGCCTGCGGCTCGCATTTCATCGCGAGCGCGCCTCATCGCCCCGGCTGTCGTCGTCGTGGCCGCATTGCTGGCATTTCCGGTCGTGATTGCGAATGGAAGCGCCCGTACGGTCGCACGGGATGCGCGCGACGCGGCAGTCGCTGGACGGTGGGAGGTGGCCGCGGAACAGTTCGGTGCGGCCGTGCACGCCTATCCGACCAACGCCTCCTACCGGCTCGGACTCGGCTATTCACTCGTGCGCGCCGGGGCTCTCGAGGCCGGCCGGGACGCCTACCTCGAAGCGGTGCGGCTCAGCCCCGGCGATCCTCGGGGGTACGGAGCCGTGGCGGCACTGGATACGCCCGGCTCGGGCGAGTGGCTCGATGAGGCCGCGAGCAGGACGATCACCGATCCCCAGTACCTGATTCGTCTCGGAGACGAGCTGCTGCGCCAAGGCGACCGCACGGCGGCCACCAGGGCATACGCGCGAGCGGTGGCGCGAGACTCTCGCCTGTATGGTCGGCTGCGGGACCAGCTCGGCGGAGAGGGCGGCCTGCGCCAGGCCGTCATCGACGTCCTCGGCGACGGCGCGATCGCGTCGGCCTCCGCAGAATCGATCACCTGGGACGTGGGACTAGCCGACGACAACCTGGCGGACGATGCCGACCCGGCGTGGCGCGCTGTGTCCGCCGCACGCGGTGGCGACGAGCGCGGGGCGCTCGCGATGCTCGAGGTTGCGGTAGCGGAGGCGCCCCACGACCCGCACACGTACCGGGCAATCCTCGCGGTGAACCGGTTGACGTGCGCCGAGTTCAGCACGATTCCGAATCCAGAGGCGCTGCTACGACTCCTGGTACCAGCCGACAGCGACGGCGGCGTCAGCGTGCAATGGGATCAGATGTACCGGGAGCCGGGCCTTGCTGACTACCAGCCGGTCGCGCCCGCTGTCGTCGCAGAGTGGCCGTGGTCGCTGATCGATCCGGTGGACCAATGCGAGCAGCCGTAAACCCGCGTCGACTTGGCGGCCGCCTCATCACCGCAGCGGCTATCGGTGTCGTCGTCGCCGTGTGGGCAGTGCTCAACCTCGACGGCCGGTATTTCCGCGACGCGATGGCGTACTGGGCCTTCGACTACGACGACCTCTACGGGTCGGGGCAGGTGGGCGTGATGAGCACGTACCTGTACTCGCCGGCCTTCGCACAGGTCATGGCGCCGCTGAGCCTTCTACCGTGGGTGGCCTTCGCGGGGTTGTGGTCCGGAATCAATCTGGCTGCTTTGACCTGGATGGCCGGTCCCCGCATCGCCGCTCTCCTGCTCCTCATCCCCGGCTCTCCGGTCGCCGACGAGATCAGCACCGGCAATCTGCACCTGCTGCTCGCCGCGGCCGTGGTGCTTGGCTTCCGCTCCGCCTCCGCGTGGGCACTTCCCCTGCTCACCAAGGTCACGCCGGGCATCGGCCTGCTCTGGTTCGCGGGGCGACGCGCGTGGCGGCCGCTCTTCGTCGCGATCGGCACCACCGCGACGATCGGACTCGTCTCGTTCCTCCTCGCCCCGGATCAATGGTTCGCCTGGGTCGACCTGCTCCGTCGGAGCAGCGAGGTACCGGTGATCGGCGGCGTAGCCGTGATTCCGGGTCCGCTCACCCTGCGACTGGCGGTCGCTGCCATGGTCGCCCTGTATGCGGGCTGGACCAACCGACGCTGGCTCGCCCCGCTGCCGCTGGTGCTTGCGCTGCCGGTCCCATGGTCGTCGGGACTCTCCGTGCTGGTCGCGATGATTCCGCTCGGTCGAGCTGACGCGCTGGCCGCCTATCGGCGTTTGGTCTCGCGGGCGCGCCGCGCCGATACGGAGGCGTCTGGCGAGTCGGACGACGCTACGCGCCGGGACAGGACCTGAGCAGCAGGATCTGCCTCTCGTCTCGGTAGGCTTCACACCAGCCCGCGTCCTGTGCGAAGCCACGCACGAGTGGTGCCGATGGGGGCAGCAGGATGGCCTCCACCTCGTACCGGTCGAGCTCCTCGCGCCAATCGTCTTCGGCCGCGCGAATTGCCGAGTACGTCTCGAGGATCGACTCGTCGTACATGTCGTTGCGCCCGTCCACGAACACCCGCCCACCCTCCGGATAGATGCGCGAGATGACATAGCCGCCCCATCCATACTCGGCGAAGGTTCGCGCGTCCGCATGAACGGCAAGCAGCTCCTCGACTCCCGGCACCGGGAACCGATCAGGATCGGCGTCGACGCCCGGCGAGCGCGGGAGCGTGATGACCAGCGCGGCGATCACCACGACGAGCACCAGGACGCTCTCCATCAGGCGTCGAGCGAGCCGAACCGAGGGACGCCGTTCCCGGCGCCGCCGGACCAGCAACCTGTCCAATCGGTCCTGGATCCCGAAGGCGAGGGTGGGCATGGCCATCACCGCCGCGATCGGCGCATTGCGCAGGGCGACGAGGGCCAGAGCGACCCCCGTCCAGGAGAGGAGAACCAGCCAGCCGGGCGTGGCCCGACCTCCGTTGAGCCCGATCAGGACGATGAGCGCCAGCAACGCGAGGTGAGCCGGCTCATGGAAGTCGGGCGATTGCCACTCCGCGATGTTCGCGAGTCCCCAGTCCCCGGCATTCACGTAGCGCAGCGGGTACAGGACGCCGGGCAAGCCCGCCGGCGTGAGCGCGGTGGCGGCGATCGCCCCGAAAGCGGCGGCAGCCATCCACGGCTTCGCGGCCGACATCGGCGTGCGGCCGAGCAGCGTGAAGAGAGAGTAGGCCGCCACGACGCCCAGGCCGATGACCCACAGACCGTGGAGGTTGGCCCACAGGGCAAAGAGCGGGACGAGTACCAGGGCCCACCCCGGACGCTGCGGCCGGAGCGAGAGGAGGATGCCGATCACGGCCACGAGCAGGAGCCACGAGATGGCCTGCGGGCGCAGGGTGAGGTAGGGAACCAACACCAGGGCGGCCGGCAGACTCGCCAGCCCGAAGGCCTGCACGCCGACGCCATTCCGTCCAAGGAGGAAGGCAAGGAGCGCGAAGATGACCGCCGGCAGCAGCCCAAACGCGGCCAACGTAAGCACGTCGCCCACGCTCGTGACGAGCCAGTAGATGACCAGCTCACTCAGCCACTCGTGCAGCGTCCACGGTTGCCCGGCCCAAGTGAACGAATACGGATCAACCGTGGGTATTGCCCCGCCCCGCGCAATGAGCTCGCCGGTCGTCACGTGCCAGAAGTAGTCGGGATCCTGGACGCCCTTGGCGAGCGTGATCGCGAAGAGGACTCCGCCGAGCGCAATGACGAAGAGCGCCATGGGCGGCGGGAGCCAACGGAGGATCGGCCGTGCCGCCTCGACGCCGGCCGGGGCGGTGCCTGTAGTCACCTCGAGCATCGGCCGCACTATACGGTCACGGACCACACCGGTCACCGGGACTTCCGGTGCACTTCCGCACCAGTCCCTGCGCGGTACGCTGCGCACCATGCCCCGCCCATCGCTCGCCCAGGTGGCCACGATCGCCTTCTTCGGGCTCGTCGCACTTCCGAGGGCGTCGATCCCGCTGATTGACGGCGACGTCTGGTGGCACATCCGCGCCGGGCTCGAAGTTCTCTCGTCGGGACGTGTGGCGAACGTCGACAGCTGGAGCATCGTCGGCGCCGGTCAACCCTGGACGAGCCAGGACTGGCTCAGCAATGTTGGGCTCGCGCTCATCCACGGTCCTGACCCAACGTCGGGGATCGGTGCGATGCTGGCATCGCTCGCCTACGCCGGTCTGGTTGTGGTCGCTCTGTTGTTGCTCTGGATTGCGCTTGGCCTGCGCGGGGCGCGCAGCTGGGTGGGACGCATCCTGTGGCTGGCAGCCGGACTGACGGTCGCCGGTCCGACGATCGGCGTGCGGGTGCAGGTCGTCGACCTCACACTCGCGGCCGCAACTCTCCTTCTCCTGTGGGGTCACCTGTCCGACGGCCGGCGAGGCTGGCTCGTGGGCCTCCCCGTGGTGGCCGTCCTCTGGGCGAACCTGCATGCGGGATGGGTGCTGATCTTCCTGCT
>CAYYDA010000155.1:0-4526 GCA_964470495.1 uncultured Steroidobacteraceae bacterium
GATCGGGCCGGGCCGGAACTCGAACTCGGTGGTCTTCTGGTTGAAGATCGACAGGCCGGTCACGTCCGACGGGAGGAGGTCCGGGGTGAACTGGATGCGCCGGAACGAGCAGCCGATGCTCTGAGAGAGCGCCTTGGCCAGCATCGTCTTACCGACGCCGGGCACGTCCTCGATCAGGATATGGCCCTCGCACATCAGGGCCACGAGCGCCATCCGGACTTCGACATGCTTGCCGACGATCACGCGCTCGACGCTGGCGACCGCGCGCTCAGCCGGCTGCTGGACGTTCTTCACCTTGGAATGCTCTCCCCTGTTCGGGCCTGGGCGCCGCGGCACGGGGCCCGTTGCTTGCAAGACAATACCCCGGACCGTTACGTGGCGGTTCAGACGCGTCCGGGACGGCAAGCGTTTCTGGGGGAGCCTAGCTGCCCTGGAGGCGAAGCCACTCGGCCATGACCTGGCCGCCGATGGGAGCAGCGCGATCCCCGCCCGAGCCGCCCGACTCGACCAGCACCGCGATCGCGATCTGCGGGGTCGCGTCGGCCTCAGCCGGAGCGAAGCCGATGAACCACGAGTGCGGCGCCTGCTCTCCGCCGAGCTGCGCGGTGCCGGTCTTACCGGCCGATCGGACGTTGCTGATGCCGTACAGCGTCACGTCGCCCTGACCGGCGAAGAAGCGGCCGAGCTCTCCGTTCACCGCGTCGACCATCGCCGCGCGGGTGGCCGAGGCGGCCGACGCGCTGATCACCCGGGTCCCGCCACCCGAGCCGAGGGTGTCGAGGATCGTCTCACTGGGCGTGCCATCCTCCGAATGCTCCCGGACGTCGCGCACGACGTACGGCTGCGGCATGACGCCGTCGCCAGCGATCGTCGCCGCCACCAGTGCCATCTGGAACGGGGTGACGTTGGTCAGACCCTGACCGAACGACGCGCTCGCAAGCTCGACGTCGCCGCTGAACGGTGCGCAGTCACCGTCGACCGCGGCGGTCACCGTGCTCGACGCCACGGCCAGCGCCCGATCCGCCTCCCCGATGCGACCCGGGGCGCAGAAGCCGAAGCGCCGCGCGTAATCCAGGAACGCCTCTCCCCCCAGCTCGAGCCCGACGTGGGCGAAGAAGATGTTGCTCGAGACCTGCATGGCCTCGGAGAGCGCCCACGTGCCGGGCTGGATGCCGCCCAGGTCGTGCTCTCGAATGGTGAAGCCATCGACGACGAACCCCTCGGTTTCCTGCCGCTGCTGATCGGGAAAGGTCGTCTCGGGCGTGATCACTCCGGCGTCGAGCGCCGCGGCGGCCGTAAAGACCTTCATGACCGAGCCTGGCACATAGTGCCCCTGCCGAGCTCGGGCGATGAGCGGCTCGGCGGGGTCGTTGCGCAGCGCGTCCATCGGTCCCTGGGCAGCCTCCGGATCGCCCGAGATCGGCGTCGCGTCGAACGTCGGGCTCGAGACCATGGCCAGGATTGCGCCGGTGCGTGGGTCGAGCGCGACAACCGCGCCCCGGTCCGAGCCGAGCTGCGCCGCCGCGAAGTCCTGCAGCCGGCGGTCGATGGTCAGGCTCAGGTCGTGCGGCTCCGGCTGGCGGCTGAGGACGTCGCCGACGAAGTCGCGGATCGGGTTCGGATCGGTCTGTCCGACCAGGATGTCCTCGTATGCGCGCTCCAGCCCGGTGCTGCCGAAGCGCAGGCTCGAGTAGCCGATGACGTGGGTGAAGGCCGGGTCGAAGTAGGTGCGGCGGCTGAGGTCGTCGATCACCTCCGACGAGGCGAGCACCTGGCCGCTGGCGTCGAAGATCGTGCCGCGCAGCAGGCTGCGGCGCGCGGCAAGGACCTCGGGGTTGTCGGCGCGCGTTGCGAGCTGCGGCGCCTCGATCACCTGCCACCACGTGATGCTGCCCGACACGACGCCGAAGGCCACGATCAGATAGAGCCCCAGCCGGCGGACGTTCGTGGCGATCACTCGCGGCCGCCTGCCTCGGCCTCGGCACCGGCATCGGCGCCGATGGCGCTACGGTGGCTGACCGCCAGCAGCAGCCCGATCATGATGAAGCTGGCCAGGATGCTCGACCCGCCGTAGCTCACGAAGGGCAGGGTGATGCCGGTCAGCGGGATCAGCTTCGTGTTGCCGCCGATGATGATGAGCGTCTGGAGCCCCAGGCTGATGGTGAGCCCTACCGCCAGGAGGCCGCCGAAGTCATCCCGCGCCAGCGCCGCGATGCGAAGCCCTCGGAACACCAGCACGGCGGCGAAGCTGAGCAGGGCGAAGGCGCCGAGCAGGCCGAGCTCCTCGGCCACGGCGGTGAAGATGAAGTCTGTGTGGACGAACGGGATCGTCAGCCCGCCGCCGAGCGTGACGATCCCCTGCCCGAGCCCCTCGCCGAAGACCCCGCCACGCCCAAGGGCGTAGATGGCTCGCACCGGCTGGAAGCCGG
Organism: uncultured Steroidobacteraceae bacterium; assembly: GCA_964470495.1. Taxonomy (GTDB): domain Bacteria; phylum Chloroflexota; class Limnocylindria; order QHBO01; family QHBO01; genus JACDBZ01. The sequence goes on from CAYYDA010000155.1 coordinate 2,430, forward strand.
CGCCGAGCGGATCGGCGAACGGGTCGAGCCAGACGTCCACGCGCGTCTGGACGTGGCCGAACAGCTGATAGGCGACGAACGCCCCGGCCAGGAACAGGACGAGGCCGATGAGCACGTAGCTGCGCCGCCCGGTCGCCACGAAGAGCATCGTCAGGAAGGTGCCGAAGAAGAGGAGCGCGGTGCCCAGGTCGTTGAGGCGCACGACGATGAGCATCACCGCCGCGAACAGCACGAGCATTGGCAGGAAGTAGGGCAGCGGCGGAAAGCTGATGGGGCCGATGCGCATGCTGGCGCTGGTCAGCAGGGTCCGCGTCTCGGCCAGGTAGCTGGCGATGAAGATGACGAGGACGATCTTGAGCAGCTCGCCCGGCTGGATGCTCACCGGGCCGAGGTCGATCCACAGCCGCGCGCCGTTGACCTCGTAACCCAGCAGCAGGGTCGCGCCAAGGAGCAGGATCCCGATCGCCGCCCACGAGTACTTGTAGTGGCGCAGGATGCCGTCGTCCCGAAGACCGACGGCGACCGCCAGCATGGCTACCATCCCCACTGCGAACCACAGCAGCTGGGTGGCGGCCATGCCGAGCTCGACGCCCAGCGCGCTCGTCCCGGCCAGGTCCTGCGGCAGCCGGTTGAGCATCACGATGCCGACCGCTCCCATCGCGCCAACAGCCGGCAGGATCAGCTGGTCACCACGGTGGCCGAATGCGACGAGCAGGACGTGCGCCGCGACGAAGAGGACGACGTACCCGATCGACAGGCTGATGTCGCCTGCCGCGAAGGTGCCCGTCACCGCGATGTTGGTGACCACGAAGCCGAACGGGACGAGCAGGAGGATCGGCAGGAGAAGGCGGAGCTCGACCCCGCGCCAGGTGATCCGCATCAGCCTTCGGCTAGCGGTCCAGGCGCATGCGGACGCGCCCCAGGGTCAGCTCGTCGCCGAAGCTGAGCGCGACGGGACGATCGATGCGATGGCCGTTCACGTACGTCCCGTTCGTGCTTCCCTGGTCCTCGACGAACCAGCTCCGCCCGCGGAACGTGAGCATGGCGTGGTTGGCGCTCACGAAGTCGTCCTCGACGAAGATCGTGTTGTTCACGTTGCGGCCGATGGAGTTGATCGGCCCGAGCGCGATCGTCGAGCCCGACGGAGGCTCGTCGGCCGGAGACTCGAGGACCGAGAGGCGGCCGATCCCGGAGCGCGACGAGATCTGTGCCTCCTCCGCGCTGCGCAGGTCGCGCAGGAGGGACCCGGCGAACCGCATCATGATCAGGTAGAGCAGCGCCACGAATCCGAGCTGAAGGATGAGCAGCAGGATGCGCAGGATCTCGCCGGTCATCCGCGAACCTGGAACTCGATCTCGGTATCGCCGACGCGAATGACGTCGCCCGGGCCGAGGGCGATCTGGGTCACCTGCTGGCCGTTGACGGTCGACCCGTTGCGGCTGCCGAGATCGGCGAAGCTGTAGGCGCCGTGCTGCAGCCGCAGCTGGCAATGGTGGCGGCTCACCTGCGGGTCGTCGACGATCACGTCGTTGTCGCTGGCCCGCCCGATCCCGATCAGCGGTCCGCCCAGGTCGAACTGGACCGGTCGGCTGCCACGGGTGCTGACCAGCAGGTAGGCGCGCCGAGCCGACGCGGGGGCGTCCTCGGCCCGCACGCGGTCGTGGACCATGGTGTCCGAGCTGGCGGGCATGGGCGCCGCGTCGCGCAGCCGCTCCCCGCGCTCGTCGACCACGTTGGCGGCAACCCGGATCTCACCGCGCCGCGTGCCCTCGTCGGGCGTGATCTCGACCCGCGGTCGGGCCACGAGCGTGTAGCGCTCGTGGCGGGCACGTGCCAGCACGCCGTGCGCGAGGTCGTCCTCGAGCGAGCTGTGGTACGCGGCGAAGGCGGCGTAGTCGGACGGATGGAGATGGAGGGCGTAGTGGTTCGGCACGATCACCCCCGCATCCCGATATGTCTTGTTCGTGTCCATCGCCCGCTCGATCCGCTTCGCCAGGCTGACCGGCTGGATCGAGGCGCCGAGCCTCCCCGCCGGGGCCTCCAGGAAGCGCTCGAGGAACGACTCGACGCGCGAGAGGATGCCCATCGCGGCCGATC
>CAYYDA010000156.1:0-4479 GCA_964470495.1 uncultured Steroidobacteraceae bacterium
TGCTCGAGCGCCCGGATGTTCCGGCCCTCGCGGCCGATGATGCGGCCCTTCATCTCCTCGTTCGGCAGGGCAACGACGGTGATCGTCGCCTCCGAGGTGTGGTCGGCTGCGATGCGCTGCATGACCGTGGTCAGGACACGCCGCGCCTTGTCCTCCCCCTCCTCGGTCGCGTGGCGCTCGATGTCGCGGACGCGGTGCTGCGCCTCTGCCTGCGCCTCGTCGACGATCTGGCTGATCAGGCCCGCGCGTGCCTCGGTCGCGCTCAGGCCGGAGACGCGTTCGAGCTCCTCGATCTGCCGCTGCTGCATCTCGCGCAAGCGTTGCAGCTCAGCCTCGAGCTCCTGCTGCCGCTGCGCCAAGGCCTCCTCGCGCTGCTCGAATGCGGTCAGTTTGCGATCGAGCGCCTCCTCCCGGTCCAGGAGTCGGCGCTCGGTGCGCTGGTGAGTGGCCCGCTGTTCACGCCCTTCCTCCTCGGCGGCGCGGCGCAGGCGCAGGGCTTCGTCCTTACCCTCGAGGACGATCTCCTTCTGCTTCGCACGCGCCTCGGCGGTGAGGCGCTCGGCATAGTGCTCTGCGTGCTTGACGGACCCCGCGCTCAGCATGCGCCGCGCGAGGAATCCGATCGCGATGCCGGCGATCACGGCGACCGCCGCCACGAGGACGACGAGAGAATCAGGCATGTTGGCTCCCCCAAATGGTTGGAGCCCGCTATGGGCGATCTCGCGCCGGCCCGGGGGCTGGCGCATCGGCAAGACGATGGTGCATACGCTCGGGGGCAGATCCCGATCCGGGGAGTGTAGCGCAAGTCCGCCGATGCCTCAGGCGGCGGATCAGTCCGCGAAGATGCGACCCATGAGCCGAACCTGGTCGAGATCTAGCGGCAGGAAGTCCTGCAGCATGATGCGCTGTGTTCCCAGCCGGGCGAGCGTGTCGACGCGTTCGCGCGCCTCGTCCGGCGTGCCCATGATCCAGCGGCCGCGGCGTGCTGCGAGCCACGCATCGCCGTCGGAACCGGTCTGGCCGAGCGCCGTCAGCAGGTCGGCCACGCGGGTTCGCAGATCGCCCTCGGTTTCGGCGACGAGTACACCGGTCATGGCCGAGTAGACGACCTCGTCGGCGTCGCGCCCGACCGCCTTGCAGGCGACGCGGATACGGCCATACGCGGCGGGTGCGTCCTCCGGGGACGCCGAGTTGAGGTTGAACTCATCAGCGTAGCGGGCGACCAGGTCGGCCATGCGCGGCATGCCCTTGCCGCCAAGAATGATGTGCGGGTGACGGCGGCCGTTGCGCGCGACCTCGCCGTGGCGCTTCGCGTCGCGCACCTGCCAGTGCTCGCCCTCGTACGACCAACCGTCGTCCTCGGTCCACAGGCCGTGAAGGATTGCGAGCTGCTCAGCCAGCATGTCATAGCGCTCCCCGAGCGGCGGGAATGGAATGCCGAGCTGCGCGTGCTCCTCGGCGTTCCAGCCCGCTCCCAAACCGGCCTCGATCCGGCCGCCGCTCATCTCGTCGACGGTCTGGATCACCTTGGCGAGGCTGCCCGGGATCCGGAACGTGACCGGTGAGACGAGCGACCCGAGCCGAATGCGTTCTGTCTCTCGCGCCAGACCGGCAAGGGTCGCCCACGCATCGGTCGTCGGCAGGCCGGACTCGCCCGGGAAGCTGGCGTAGTGATCGGATCGAAAGAATGCCTCGAGCCCTGCGTCCTCGGCGGTGCGAGCCAGTGCCAGGATCTCGTCGTAGCTGAGCCCCTGCTGGGGCTCCGTCATGAGGGCGTAGCGCATGGCCACAGCCTAGCCCGATGCGGTCGGCGGCGTCCTCAGAACGGAGTCGCGCGACCGTGGCCGATGCGCTTGGCGCGGTCCAGCCAGCGCGGACGCGTGTCGTGCACGCGATCGGTGGGAGCCAGCAGCTGCTCTTCCTCCCAGTCGTCGACGGGCTCGGCGACGGCCCGTGTCACATCGGCCGAGTCGAAGTTGCGGTATTCATCCAGCCAGTCGGCGAGCTTCACGACTTTCAGGCTAGCGAGGTGCATGCCGGGCGCGCATCCGTGGAACTACGGACATTGCTACGGAACGGCGACTCAGGGTTTGGCGGCGCTCCGCTCTGCTCGCGTTTTCCGTGAGGAGCCGAGGGCCTCTTCATACCCGGCCAGGTAGGAGTCCAGGTCCACGCGGGCAATCGTCTCGCCGATCACGTCGAGCGGCAGGTCCTCGAGCCGCGTAAAGCGCAGGCAGGACTTGCCCATGTTCAGCCGCTTGCCCGACTCGGCATACCGCTCCTTGAACCATGCCTCGGTGCTCGGGTCGCCATAGACGTTGTTGAGGTAGAGGCTCATGTAGTTCTTCTGGCTCGCGAGGCCCGCCAGGCCCAGCGGCTGTCCGTTGTACGTGTTCGGAAATCGCTCGAGGGGCACGTACCAGCCGATCATGCCGTACTGCATTCCCTCGACGAATCCGTCCGGGAGGTTCGCACGCACCGTCTCGCGGACAGCCCTGACAGCCTCGCGCCGATCGTCCGGCAGGGACGCGATGTACTCGTCGGGCGTCTTGGCGTCGCTCGTCACCATCTCGTTTCAGCCTCCTGTCGAATCTGTCAGGCCAAGCCTACCGCTTCGGTCACGACAGCTCGTCGGTCACGTCGGATGAACCCACCGCCCGGATCGCGGATCGCACCGTTTCGGGGTCGAATCCACGTCTTGTAAGGAACATGCCGACCCGCTGGAGAGCCTTGGCGTCGGCCGGCAGGGGCCGGCCGCGAAGGTGCCGCTCGAGCGCGTCGCGTGCGCGATCGGCCTCCGAGCCCGGCAGCGATGCATCCTCGGGTGCGCGCTCGGGGCTGGCATGCTCCTCCCGGTAGGTCTCGATCACGTCGCGCGGCACGCCGCTGCGGCGCAGCTCCGCCTCGATCATTCGGCGACCGCGTGGCGCATGCCGATCGCGCTGTTCGCCCCACCAGCGTGCAAATGCGGCGTCGTCGACGTAGCCGATCTCCGCGAGACGATGGAGCGTGGCTTCCACGATCGCCTCCCCCACCCCGGCGCGGCGGAGGCGACGCTCGAGCTCCCAGCGCGTCCGTGGCCGCGTGCCGAGGAATCGGACCGCGATCTCCATCGCCGCCGTGGCGTCCGGAGGCTGGTCGTCCTGCGCCGCCTTGCGCCGGAAGCCGAGCTGAGGCATCCGCGCTGTCGCTACTCGGCCTCGCTGATGCCTTCGACGCCGACCTCGATGCTGGCGACCTTGCCGCGGATCTCGTCGTCGATGCGCTTGGCGATCTCCGGGTTCGACTTGAGGAAGTCGCGCGCGTTCTCGCGACCCTGGCCGAGGCGCGTCTCGCCGTAGTTGAACCAGGCGCCCGTCTTCGAAAGGATGCCGGCCGCGATGCCGACGTCGAGCAGGCCGCCCTCTCTGCTGATGCCCTCGTTGTACATGATGTCGAACTCGGCGACGCGGAATGGCGATGCGACCTTGTTCTTGACCACCTTGACGCGAGTGCGCGAGCCGACCGCATCGGTCCCCTGCTTGAGCGTCTCGATCCGTCGGATGTCCATCCGCACGCTGGCGTAGAACTTCAGCGCGCGTCCGCCTGGCGTCGTCTCGGGGTTGCCGAACATGACGCCGATCTTCTCGCGCAGCTGGTTCGTGAAGATGAGCGCGGTGTTGCTGCGATGAATGGCGCCGGTCAGCTTGCGCAGCGCCTGGCTCATGAGCCGCGCCTGGAGGCCAACGTGGGCGTCGCCCATGTCACCCTCGATCTCGGCGCGTGGCACCAGCGCGGCGACCGAGTCGACGATGACCACGTCGACGCCGTTGGAGCGGATGAGGGTCTCGGCGATCTCGAGCGCCTGCTCTCCGGTATCGGGCTGGCTGACGAGCAGCTCGTCGACGTCCACGCCGACGTTGCGGGCATAGCCCGGATCTAGCGCATGCTCGGCGTCGATGAAGGCCACGACTCCGCCCAGTCGCTGGGCGTTGCCCGCCACGTGGTAGCAGAGCGTCGTCTTGCCGCTCGACTCGGGGCCATAGATCTCCGTGATCCGGCCGCGCGGCACGCCGCCCACGCCGAGGGCAAGGTCGAGTGCCACCGAGCCGGTCGAGATGGCGGGAACGTTCTGAGCAACGCGGTCGCCGAGGCGCATGATCGAGCCGCGGCCGAACTGCTTCTCGATCTGGAGGATGGCGGCGTCGACCGCGCGTCCACGCTCGCCGTTCTTCTCTACCGGGACCTGGGCTGTTGCCACCGGTGCATCCATCTTGTAGTCCACTCCTGAAGTCAATCTTGTGTGGGTCCCGGCGGCGGCGGGGGGCTAGTCCGGGTCACTCCTCGTCGCTGGGCGTGCGCTCCTTGCGCCTTGGCTTGATCACCTCGACCGAGGCGGGAGGTTCATACGACGGCGACGACGTGGGCGGGACCTTCGGCGCCTTCTCCTTGGCCTTGCGCTTCGGCTCCTTGCGGGGTCGATCTCTTCCCTTTGCCATC
>CAYYDA010000157.1:0-4475 GCA_964470495.1 uncultured Steroidobacteraceae bacterium
AGTCGCCCGAGCCGAACAGCTCGGTGCGGATGTCGTAACCGAGCGGGTCGTGGCGCGTGGCCGAGAGGATGGCGCGCGTCCCACCGGACAACCGCATGGTGGCCACGGCAGTGTCGACGTCGTCGTACTTCGCGAACATCGGGAAGCCGAGCACGCCGCCGTCGGCGTAAACCTCCTCGACCTCCTGTCCGGTCAGCCAGCGTGTGACGTCGAAGTCGTGAATGCTGAAGTCGTTGAAGATGCCGCCTGAGACCGGGATGTAGGCCTCGTGCGCGGGCTCGGGATCGTGGCCCGCCAGGCGCAGCACGTAGAGCGTTCCCAGCGAGCCGTCGGTGACCAGGCGGCGCGCCTCGCGGTAGGCGGCGTCGAATCGGCGTTGGAAGCCGAGCTGGAAGCCGATCCCGGAGGCCTCGATCTCGTCGGCAACGCGCTGCGTCTCGCCCAGGTCGGTCGCCAGCGGCTTTTCGCAGAAGACCGGGATGCCGCGTTCGATGCCTGCCCGGATGAGCGCCGGGTGCGAACTGCTGCTGGCGGCGATGACGAGTGCGTCGGCCGATGCAATGGCCTCCTCGATCCCCGCCGCCTGCGCCCCGACGGTCGCGGCGACCGAGCCCGCGCGGCCCGGCTCCGGATCCGCCACGACGAGCGAGCCGGGCTCGACCAGGCCGGCCAGGATGCCGGCGTGCATTGCGCCGATTCGTCCGGCGCCCAGGAGCGCGAGGCGCATCACGCCACCTCCCGATGGGCAAGGCCGGCGATCTCGTCGAGCGTGACCGGGCGTCGCTCCACGTGCGAGCGTGTGGCGGCGACGGCGATGCGCATGGCCTCCAGCCCGTCCCGGGCCGCGCTCGACGGCGGACGCTGCCCACGGCAGCAGGCAAGGAAGGCCACGAGCTCCGCCCGGTAGGCCGCCTCGTAGCGCTCGAGATAGCCGCTCCAGGGGTCGACCGGCTCCGACGGCCAGTCGGCATGCCGTGCGGGCGTTCGCGGGGAGAGGCCGGCGGTGACCGCCGCGGTCTCCGTGATGAGCTCGATTCGGTTGTCGTAGCCGGCCGGATGGAGCCAGCTCTGGTCGAGCACGGCAAGCGATCCGCCGGAGAGGCGCATCGAGACCACCGCGCTCTCGATCTGGCGCGGATCGTCGGGACGCGAGCCGTCGCGACGACCGGCCTCGACGAACACCTCGGTCACCTCCTGTCCCGACAGCCAGCGCGCCATGTCGAAGTCGTGGATCGACGAGTCGCGGAACGCGCCGGCCACTTCAGGCGGGGCGCCGGACGGCGCCGGCCGTGCCGGGACCACCGGATCGTGCGCGGTCAGCCGCACCAGGTGGATGCGTCCGGGGCCGGCCGCCTCCCGCGCGGCGAGGTACCCCGCGTCGTGTCGACGGTGGAAGCCGATCTCGACGTGGGCGCCCTCCGTCTCGACGCGCCGCGTCAGCTCGATCGTCGACTCCAGCGACTCGGTGAGCGGCTTCTCGCACAGGACGTGGCGACCCGCGTCCATGCCCGCCTCGACCGCGGCGCGGTGCAGCTCTGGAGGCGTCGCGATGACCAGCGCGTCGGCCGCCGCAACGGCGTCGTCGAAGCTGACGGCAGTGCCGCCGTTGCGGCGCGCGACCTCGTCGGCGCGGCCGGCATCGGCGTCGACGACGTACAGGCCCTCGACGTCGTCCATGGCGCCGAGCAGGTCGGCGTGCATGCCGCCCATGCTGCCGGCTCCGATCACGGCAACCTTCATCGGTCCAGCTCGCGCAGCGCGTACTTGAGCACGCGATGGCCGACCGCTGCGGCCTCCGACGGTGGCAGCCACGACGAGTCCTGCTCGACCATGAGCCAGCCGCTGTAGTCGATGGCGTCGAGCGTGGCCAGCACGCCGTGCAGGTCGAGCGCCCCGTTACCAAGCTCCGTGAAGATCCGCTGGCGCACGGCCTCGCCGAAGCTCTTGATCTCGCCGGACCGCAGCCGGGCAAGAACCGATGCGTCGACGTCCTTGAGGTGCACGTGCGTCACCAGCTGCCCGAATGCTCGGATGGCGCGCGCCGGTTCGCCGCCCCCCACGAGGTAGTGGCCGACGTCCAGGCACAGGCCGGCGCCGGTGTCCGGCAGCCTGGAGGCAAGGGCCGCGACCTCGTCGGGCGCCTCGATCCAGGTGGCGGTGTGCGGGTGGAAGGCGACCTGCGTCCCGTCCGGCGCCGCGCCGACCAGCTCGGCCAGGAGATCGGCCAGGTCCTGGAAGGCCGCCGCTGCCCATTGGGGCGCGCCCGCCGCCACCCGGCCGCTCCATTCATCGCGCACGCCGCCGCCGTCGATCGCCACGACCAGTACTTCGCCACCCGCGGCGGTCAGGCGCTCGAGGTCGCGCAGGGCGATCTCGGCGGCATCGTCGGCCAGCCCGTCCGGGCCGGCAGGGAGCGCGGAATAGAGCTCGGCGAAGCGCAGGTTGCGGGACCCCAGCTCGCGACACAGCTCGTCACCCTCCGGAAATCCACGACCGAACTGGGTGCCGGCGAACCCGAGCCGCGCGATCTCGTCCATCACGGTCGCCCCCGCCGTCTCCGGCGCGATCTCGAAGTCGTCGGCGTTGTTCCACACGATCGGCACGCAGCCGATGGGCGCGTCGCTCAGGCTCATCGGTGCTGCTCCTCGGCGCGGCCGGCGAGCTGCTCGTCGTACACCGGCCGGCCCTCGGGCACCGGCACGTCCCACCAGCCGGTCTTATCGGGCCCGGCCACCGCCAGGTCGCGGTCGACCTTGACGTGCACCAGCGACGGCCCGCCCGACGCGAGCGCCCGCTCGACTGCCGGCCGCACGTCGCCCGGCTGGTCGGCGCACTCGGCGTGGATGCCGAACGCGCGGCCGATGGCGGCGAAGTCCGGCGAGTACGGCTCGCCGTTGCGGATGAAATCGGTGATGGCCGTCCGCCCGAAGTGGTGCTGCTGGCCGCCCTTGATGCTGATCCAGCCAGAATTGTCGAGGACGACGGTGCACACCGGCGTGTCGAGGATGGCCGCGGCCTGAAGCTCCTGCATGGTCTGGAGGAAGTCGCCGTCGCCGCACAGCGCCAGCACCTGGGCATCGGGACGCGCCAGCTGCGCGCCGATGGCGGCCGGCAGCGTGAAGCCCATGGTCGAGAAGCCGCCGGAGGTGATGTGGGTGCGCGGTTCGCGGGTGACCCAGCGCTGCTTGACCATGCCCTGCGGCAGCCCGGCGCCCGTGACGACGATTGCCTCCGGCCGCGTGGCGGCCTGGACCTCGCGCACGGCGCGGGCCATGGTCATCGGCACGGCGTCGGAGCCCGACTTGACCTCGATCTGCTTCTGCCACGCGCTCCTCAGACGCGCGACTTCGTCGTCGTGGTCGGTGCGAGCCTCGCCCGCGCCAAGCGCCTCGAGCAGGTCCGCCAGGCCCGCCTTCGCATCGGCGAGGAGGGGCACGGCCACGGGATAGTTCTTGCCGATCTCGCGCGGGTCGATCTCGAGCTGGATGAGCCGCGTCGGTGGAATGGCGAAGGTAACGCCGGCCCGCCACGACGAGGCGGACCAGTCCACGAAGCGGCACCCGACCGAGAGGATCACGTCGGCGTTCGCGCTCAGCGCGTTGCCGATGGTCGAGCCCGTGTCCCCGATCGTCTGCCCGGCCAACGGGTGCGTCTCGTCGATCGCGCCCTTGCCGTTCCAGGTCGTCACGACCGGCGCCCCGAGTCGCTCTGCCAGCGCCCGGAGCTCCGTCGTCGCCTCTGCCGAGATGACCCCGCCGCCGGCGACGATCACCGGCCGCTTCGCTCCGGCGAGCAGCGCCGCCGCTCGCTCGACCTCGGCCGCGTCGGGTCGCGACCTGCCGCGCGCCTCGCGCGCCTCGGGGTCCGGGATGAGCACCTCGGCAGCCTCGGCCTGGACGTCCATCGGCACGTCGAGCAGGATTGGCCCGGGTCGGCCGGTGGTCATCGCGTTCCAGGCGCGGTGCAGGACGAAGGGCAGCTCGTCGACGCGCGACGGCTGCCACCACTCCTTGACGATCGGCTCGAAGATGCGCGGGTTATCGGCGTGATGGCGGCGCTCGAGCTCCTGGAGCACGCCGTGGCCCCGCATGTAGGTGTGCGTCGAGCCGGTGAAGAGGGCGACAGCAGTGGAATCCACGTACGCCGTCGCCATGCCGATCACCGTGTTGGTCGCGCCGGGGCCGATCGAGGTGAAGGCCAGCATCGGGCGCCCGGAGGCGCGGTAGAAGCCATCGGCGAGGTGGACGGCGGACTGCTCGTGCATGACCTGCACGGTGCGGATCTCGGGGCGGTCGAGGAGCGCATCGGTCAGGGTCCACACCCCGTGGCCGGGGATGCCGGCGGCGTGCGTGACGCCGGCGCGCACCAGGAATTCGGTGATGATCTGCGCGCCTGTGAGGCGTTGCACGGCTGTGCCCAGTTGCGTCAATCCGCTACCATGCAAACGATTACATCGCGGCACTCTAGCACCGGTG
>CAYYDA010000158.1:0-4473 GCA_964470495.1 uncultured Steroidobacteraceae bacterium
CGCCGACGAGGCTCAGGACAATGGCGGCCGCGACGGCCAGGACCGGCAGCAGGCCAATGAGGTCTTCCATCTAACTCTCCTTCTGCTTGGCTGCCTCGGGCAGCTGTTCCACGATGAGGTCGAATCCCTCTCGACCGATGATTCGGACACGGTCTCCCGCATTCAACGTCGTGCCGGCGCCGGCGGGACGCGCCCGCCACAGCTCGCCCTCGACGAAGACTGATGACGGCCCTCGTATGCTGCCCTCGCGTCCGACCATGTCGCCGCCGCCGATGAAGGCGGGTCGCCGTCGGGTGCGCATGACGGCCCGGAGCGCAAACAGGACGAATGCGACGAGGGCCAGGGTGATGCCGAAGATCAGCGGGCGACTGATCTCCAGGAAGGGCGCCCGGCTGTCGTCGATCAGGATCAGGGCCCCGAGCACGAACGCGATCCCGCCGCCGATCCCCAGCACCCCCCCGGACGCGACCCAGATCTCGGCGCCCAGCAGCGCGAGCCCGAACAGGAGCAGCGCCAGCCCAGCGTAGTTGATCGGCAGGGTGCCCAGACTGAAGAGCGCCAGGATAAGGGCAATGGCGCCGAAGATGCCCGGGAAGAAGGCGCCCGGGTTACTGAGCTCGAAGTAGATGCCGAGCGTCCCGAGGCTGAGCAGGATCAGTGCGATGTTCGGATCGGAGAGGACCATGAGGAACTCCTCGAAGGGCGACATCGGTTCCTCGACCACCAGCGCGCCAGCGGCGCCCAGCGTGACGTCACCGCCGGGCAGGCGCACCGTCATGCCGTCGATGGCAGCGAGCAGCTCCGCGCGATCGGCGGCGACGAGGTCCACGACGTCGAGCTCCACGGCCTCCTCGGCCCCGACCGAGACCCCGTCGCGAACTGCATCCTCTGCCCAGTCGGCGTTCCTCCCACGTGCCTCGGCGATGCTGCGGGCGTAGACGGCCGTGTCGTTGATGATCTTGGTGCGCAGGTCCTCCGGGATCTCCTGGCCCTCGCCGCTCACCGGCGTGGCCGCCCCGATCCGCGTGCTCGGCGCCATGGCTGCCACGTGCGCCGCCATGGTGATGAAGGTGCCGGCCGAAGCCGCGTGCGTGCCGGCCGGCGTGACGTACACGATCACCGGCAGGCGCGCGTTGAGCATCGCCCCGGTGATCTCCTGGGTGGCGTCGAGCAGGCCGCCGGGCGTGTCCAACTCGATGAGCACCGCGGCGTCTCCCGCATCGGCGGCCTCCTCGATGCCGCGCACCAGGTAGCGGGCGGAGATGGGATTGATGATGCCGTCGACGCTGAGCACGCGGACCTCACCCGCGGCCGCGCTCACACCACTCGGAACCCCGATGCCGAGCAACAGCACGCCGAGGCAAATCGCTGCGAGCGATAGCCCCCGATTGAGCGTGCGCGCGAGAGGCATCGGTCTACCTACAGTCATTACGGTCAAACAAAAAGACCACCGGCGTTGAGCCAGCAGTCTCCACCTTTGACGCCTGATAAGGAAGGACGTCGCTTCCGCGGCCGGCTGGTCCGCCACGCTGCATCCGGTCCGCCGGCATCGGCGACCGCAAATCGTCAAAGTGCAGCGGGATCATGGTACTCGTCGTGGCGGTTGGCTGGCGGATTCGCAAGGTGTCGCGATCGTAGTATCGTTTAGACATGCCTAAACGACGCGACACACAAAGAAATGAGGCCGAGCGCGTCCGGGTGCGGCAGTTCACCGAGGAGTTCGGCCTGATGGGTGAGCGGTCGGGCATGCCCCGAATGGTGGCGCGCCTGCTGGGCTGGCTGTTGATCTGCGATCCCCCCAGTCAGAGCAGCGCTGAGATCGCCAGCGCACTGGGCGTGAGCCGCGCCTCGGTCAGCATCGCCACCCGCCTGCTGGAGGCCGGTGGCCTGATTCGACGGAAGGCCATGCCGGGCAGTAGGAGCTACCGGTTCGAGATCGTGCCGAGCGCCTTCATGGACCTGCCGGCCGCCGAGCGCTTCCGGGAATGGCGCGAGATCGCCGAGCGAGGTCTCGACCTGCTCGACAACCCCGAAGGGGAGCGTGGCGCGCGCCTTCGGGCAGCACGCGACTTCTACGCCTACGTAGAGCGCGAGGTCCCGAAGCTCATCGAGCGCTTCCGGGCCGAGCAACAGGGTGGGACGCCCGCCCAGGAGTCACCTACATGACCGATGTCATTCGCACCGACCAGCTTGCCAAGGTATACGGCCGTCGCCGCGGTCTCGACGGCCTCGACCTCGAGGTCCGCGAGGGGGAGATCTACGGCTTCCTGGGTCCCAACGGGGCCGGCAAGACGACCACCATCCGCATCCTGATGGACCTCATCCGTCCCAGTAGCGGTACGGCAGCCATCCTCGGGCAGGACCCGCGTGACGGGGGACCGGCCCTGCGCCGGCGGCTTGGCTACCTGGCCGGCGACTTCGTCGTCGATGGCGGACAGTCGTCGCGGGAGCTGCTCACCCATCTCGCCCACCTGCGGGGTGGCGTCGCACAGCAGCGGATCGAGCAGCTGGCCGATCGGCTCGACCTCGACCTGAGCGTCCGCATCCGGTCGCTTTCCAAGGGCAACCGCCAGAAGGTGGGTCTGGTCCAGGCCCTTATGCATGAGCCGGAACTGCTCATCCTCGATGAGCCGACCAGCGGCCTCGACCCGATGCTGCAGCAGATCTTCCTCGGGCTGGCGCGTGAGGCAAAGGCCGCCGGCCAGACGGTCTTCATGTCAACGCACGTCCTGTCCGAGGCGCAGCAGACCGCCGACCGGGTCGGCATCATCCGCGACGGGCGCATGGTCGCCGTCGAGTCGGTCGACGCGCTCCGCCGTCGGGCGGTGCGCCGCGTCGAGATCCATTTCGACGAGCCGGTCCTGCCGGACGCCTTCATCGGCCTCGAGAATGTCCTGGACGTCGCGACCGACGGACCCGTGCTGCGCTGCCGCCTGGCCGGCCGCGCGGACGCGCTGGTCAAGGCTGCCGCGCGCTACCCGGTCGAAAGCGTCGTCATCGAGGAGCCCGACCTCGAGGAGCTGTTCTTCACCTACTACCAGGCCCAGGAGGCGTCCGATGCTGCGTAACGTGTTCTCCAAGACGCTGTGGGACCAGCGGCGCGGCATCATCGGCTGGTCGCTGGGGATCGCGGCCGTCGGCGTGTTCTACGCCGCCTTCTACCCCAGCATGGCCAACCCGGACATGGCGGCGGCCATGGAAGCCTTCCCCGAGGGCCTGCTCGACGCGCTCGGCTTCGCCGACATCACCAGCCCAGCCGGCTACCTGGCAGGCACCACCTATGGCCTGCTCGGTCCGGTGCTGATGATCATCTTCGCCAGTACCCTCGGTGCGCGCGCCATCGCCGGCGAGGAGGAGGCAGGGAGGCTCGATCTCCTGCTGGCGCATCCGATCGATCGGTGGTCGGTCGTCGTGCAGCGCGCCGGCGCTCTGCTGGTGGCGTTGGCCATCGCTGGTGTCGCGCTCTTCGTGGCGATGACCGCGGTCGCCGGGCCGGCGCAGTTCGCCGAGATCGGCCCCGCCAACCTCGGGGCGGCAACGCTTCAGCTCGTGCTGCTCGGGACGTTCTTCGGCGCGCTGGCCCTGTCGGTCGGCGCGCTGACCGGCCGTCGTGGCCTGGCCATGGCGGTGGTGGCGATCATCGGGATCGCGGGCTATTTCGCGAACACGCTGGGTCCATCGGTGGAGGCCTTTGCCTGGAGCCGCGACGTGTCGCCGTTCCGCTACTACTCGGGCGGCCAACCGTTGGTCAACGGCTGGCAGCTGGCGGACGGGCTCATCCTCCTGCTTGCCGCCGTCGGCCTGGTCGCGATCGGCGTGGTTGGGTTCCGGAGGCGCGACGTGGCCGTCTGAGGGGATTGCGTTGAGGCTACCGGCCCATGATGGTGAGCGCCCGGGAACACCGGGCGCTCAATCAGTCTTGAGCCGGTTCCGAGTTACCCGGGCCCGTCCATCGCATGACGAGTTCGGTCGAGGTGCCCTGCATCAGGAGGGTGAACAGGACGACGCCGAAGGTGGTCTCCTGCAGTAGCGTCCGTTGTGGGAAGTCGGTCCGGCAGGCCAGCCCAGAACATTGACGTAGAGCCAGTTCGACAAACGGTTTCAGTTCGGCCCTCTGGTCTCGCGGACATAGAACCCATCGTCGCACCCACGCTTCCGCTGGAGCTGCAGGTCGCCGAGAAAGTGCATGTCTACACCCGCAATTATGGCGATTCGGGCGCGACCTCCACCCGCGTCAAGGACCTCATCGAGGTTGGCTCGCGCGATGAAGGACACGTCTGGGCTGATGTAAGAATCTCTATCATTCACTGCAAGACTTGCTTACAGATGACTGCGACAGCAGCCAGCGAAGTCGGCTGCGATGTTTCTCGTCGGATCGTCGATTATTGTGCTCTGTGAGCGCTGTGCTTAGAATGCCAAATCCAGTTTTGTGCTCTCTTTGAGCACGAATGTGCGCCCGTAGCTCAGTGGATC
>CAYYDA010000159.1:0-2786 GCA_964470495.1 uncultured Steroidobacteraceae bacterium
CGACCACCTCGACGCCGGATCGGTGGCGTCTCCTTACCGCGAAACGGAGGGGATGCGGGACGGCTCCGACGCCATCGCCGACTGGCCGATCCTGAACGCCCTGGTCAACACCGCGGCCGGCGCGACGTGGGTGAGCTTCCATCACGGCGGAGGCGTCGGCATCGGCTACTCGTTGCACGCCGGGATGGTCGTCGTCGCCGACGGCACGCCCGAGGCGGCGGCACGGCTCGAACGGGTCCTGACCTCGGACCCGGGGATGGGCGTCATCCGGCACGCCGATGCCGGCTACGAGCGGGCGCTCGAGGTCGCCCGCGAGCGAGGGGTCAGGATCCCGATGCGGACGGAGGAGTGATGGACACGGCCGCACCGATTCTCAAGCTCGTTGGCATCATCGTGGGGATCATGGTGCTGAAGGCCTTCTGAGGCGCCGCCGCCCTCCGCGCTGCCCTTCCGGCGTGCCCTACGATGCCGTGGTGCGACGCGACGTGAACCAGCCGCTCCCGGGGGCGCCGGAACCCTGGGCGCCGTCCGTGATGCCAGCGTTCCGCGCGCGTCCGCCCTATCTCATGACCGAGATGATCGCCGCCGAGCCTGGCCTCGCCGAGCGCATTGTGCATCGGCTCGGCCAGGACGCGGCATTCGAGCAGCTCGCCGATCGGCTTCGCCACGCAGCGGATCAGGGCCGGGCGATCATCACGACCGGCAGCGGCACGTCCGAGCACGCGGCGATGGGGCTCGCCAGGTTCCTGAGCGAGGCGCTCGACCTCCCTCCCGGCCGTGACGTGCGCGCGATGCCGGCGCTCGAGGTGGCGCAACGGCCGCCGCGTGACGGGGTCGTCATCGCGGTGTCGCACGAGGGCGGCACGCACGTAACGAACGAGGCCGTTCGTGCCGCCGGCCGCGGCGCGGCGACGACGGCGCTCGTGACGGTGAGCGACCGATCCCCCGGCGCCGAGCTCGCGGACCTGGTGATCGCCACGGATGAGCAGGACCAGAGCTGGTGCCACACGGTCGGTTACCTCTCGCCCCTCGTGGTCGGCGCGGCGCTCTCGGCGCGCATCAGCGGATCCCGCATCGACGGGCTGGCCATCCGCGCGCTGCTCGACGTCGCGCACGATCCGCATGCCGCCGCGTACGTGGCTGCCTCTCTCGTCGGCAGCGATCGCGTTGTCGTCGCGGGGTCGGGCGGGGACCACGTCACGGCACGGGAACTGGCACTGAAGATCGAGGAGGGTGCCCGGCTGCCCTCAGAGGCGCACGACCTCGAGACCGTGCTCCACGGCCACCTGGCGGCCGCGACCAGGTGGACGGGCCTCATCGTCGTCATGACCGAAGCCGACGCCGGCGCCCTCCTTCGCGATCGCGCCGTTCGCGTGCTCACGGCCGCCAGGGCGCTCGGTGTTCCGGCGGCCGCGATCCTCGCCGACTCGACCGCCTCCGACCTGCCGGACGAGATGACGCCCGCTGGGCGCATCGTCCTGCCCCACACCGGCCGCGTCGGCGGCGTGGCCGGCTCGCTCCTCGCTTCGGCCGTTGCGCTCCAGGTCCTCACCGAGCGCCTGGCGCGCGCTCGCAGCGTGAACCCCGACACCCTGGGCAGGGAGGACCCCGCCCAGGCAGCGGCGCACGCCTAGCCGCGAAGCAGGGCGAACAGCCGCACGTAGAAGCGCAGGTTGTGGAGGGTGGCCAGCCGCTCCGCCGAGGTGTCCCCGACCTTGAACAGGTGGTGCAGGTACGCGGCCGAGTGCTGCGTGCAGACCGGGCAGTCGCAGCCGGCCTCGATCGGCCCGTGGTCGACCCGGTACTCCGGGTCGTGAATGCGCACCGCCCGGTAGAAGTGGTCGCTCGGCGACGGGCGCTGGTCGGCCCAGCCGTCGCGAAATGCGTACAGCCGGCCGTGGCGGGCGTCGCGGGTGGGCAGGGCGCAGTCGAACATCGAGTAGCCAAGCGCAAACGCATTGACGACGTGATCCGGGCGGCCAACGCCAAGCGCATGCTTCGGTGCGTCGTCCGACAGCGACTCGATGACCCAGCGCATCGGTTCGACCAACAGGCCCCCGTCCGCATCGAGCGGCCAGCCGCCGAAGCCGTAGCCGTCGAACCCGATCTCGGCCAATGCCGCCGCGCACTGGCGCCGCAGGCTCTCGATCCCGCCACCCTGCACGACCGCGAAGATGCGCGGCGGATCGGCGTCGCGGCGCTCGGCGACCAGTCGGTCGAACTCCTCGCGACATCGGCGCGCCCACCGCACCGTCCGCTCGACGCTCCGCTCCTGCTCGGCCTCGGGCGCGTCGGCGTCGGTGCAGTCGTCCAGGCAGACCACGATGTCGGATCCGAGCTGGAGCTGGAGCCCCACCACCCGTTCCGGGGTGAGGTTCCACTTTTCGCCCGTCGAGGGCTCGCGGAAGATCACCTCGTTGTCCCGGATCACGCCGCGGTTCGGGTCCTGCCGGATGAGGCTCCAGATCTGGAACCCGCCCGAGTCCGACAGGATCGGCCCGTCCCAGTCCATGAACCGATGGATGCCGCCCGCCGCCTGGACCACCCGCGCGCCGGGCCGCCGCAGGAGGTGGAAGGCGTTGACGACCAGCCCCTCGATGCCGACGGCGCGCAGGTCCTCGGAGCTCACGCCGCGAACCCCGGCGCGTGTAGCGTCCGGCAGGAAGGTGGGCACCGCCAAGGTCCCACGACGGGTGACCAGGGGCTCAGCCATACAGCGTCAGCACGAACACGAGCTCGTTCGGGACCGATGCCTCGGCCACGGCCTCGACGCGGCCGGCGTCGGC
>CAYYDA010000159.1:2886-4467 GCA_964470495.1 uncultured Steroidobacteraceae bacterium
ACCCGTTCGCGGGTCGATGCGTGGCCGCGAAGCGCATCGGCGCACGCGGCACGGAACTTGGGCTCGGAGAGATCCCCGGTCCAGCATCCGGCGATCGCGGAGGCATGCGTTGCGCCGCGGAAGGCGCCGACGGCCTGGTGCAGCCGCCGCTTCACGCGCTTCACCGCGTCGTCCGCGTTGCGGGCGCGAGGCAGCTCCTCGTCGGCCAGCCGGGCGAGCAGCGACCGATCGACATCGCGGTAGCGCGAGGATCGGAGCACGCGCTCCACGATGTCGGCGGTCATCGGTCTCGCAGCCGCAGCACCAGGGCGTACGCCTCGCGCTTCGTCAGCCCGTGCCGCGAGACGAGCAGCTCCTGGACGGCGCGTGCCGGGGCGCCGCCATCCAGCAACAGCCGGGCATCGGCCTCGGCTTCAGCGCCGGCACCTAACCGCTCGGTGGCACCGCCGATGAGCAGCGTGCACTCGCCACGGACCTCGCCCTCGGCTTCGAGCGCCTCAATGAGGTCGGTGAGCGCGCCGCGGTCGTAGCGCTCGTGCGGCTTCGTGAGGTTGCGGGCCAGGCAGGCCGGCCGGTCACCGAGGACGGCGACGGCGTCGCCGAGCGCAGCGGTCAGGCGGCGAGGAGCCTCGAAGGCGACCAGCGTCGCGTCGTCGCGCGCAACCGCCTCGAAGGCCGCGCGTCGGGCGGCAGCCGTCCGCGGGAGGAATCCGAGGAACCGGAATGGATGCGGCGGCAGCCCCGACGCGGCGAGCGCGGTTGTGACGGCCGAGGCACCCGGCAGGCTGGTGACGGCGACGCCGCCCTCGATCGCGGCTCGCACCAGCCGGTATCCAGGGTCGCTGACCAGCGGGGTGCCGGCGTCGCTCACGAGCGCCACGTCGTCGCCCGCCAAGAGCCGCGCGAGGAGCTCGCGGGCGCGTGCCTCCTCGTTGTGGTCGTGGTAGCTGACCGCCCTCGTCTCGATGCCGTGGTGGCGGGCCAGGGTCGCGAAGTGACGCGTGTCCTCGGCCGCGACGACGGCCACCGACGCCAGGGTCGTTCGGGCGCGGGGCGTGAGGTCTTCGGGATTCCCGATGGGCACGGCCACGACGAAGAGCGTTCCACTGGGCATTCACGGAGCCTAGCAGGGCATCGGCGCGCGATCGCATCTGCGTCCCAGGGCAGTCGCACGCACATCGCCGCCGCTACGATCATCGCGATGCCCGGACTGATCGAGTGCGTCCCGAACTTCAGCGAGGGTCGGCGCCCGGAAGTCGTGGAGGAGATCGTCCACGCCGTCGGCCAGATCGAGGGCGTGACCGTCCTCGATCACACGCGCGACGAGACGCACAACCGCAGCGTCGTGACCTTCGCCGGCAGCGCGGAGCCCGTGGTCCGGGCGGCGACGGCGGCCGTCGGCCGCGCCCTCGAGCTCATCGACATGGAGCAGCACACCGGGGCGCACCCGCGCATCGGTGCCGTGGACGTCATCCCGTTCGTGCCGCTCGGCACGACGCGGCTCGAAGAGTGCGTCGACCTCGCCAGGCGCTTCGGCGAGCAGGTCGCGCAGCGCTTCGACATACCGGTCTACCTGTACGG
>CAYYDA010000160.1:0-4440 GCA_964470495.1 uncultured Steroidobacteraceae bacterium
TGCTTCGACTTCCTTCGCCGGCATGACCCGGATCAGGTTCGAGGGTCAGCGGACGCATCGGCGTCCACACTCTCAGCGCTCTGTCGCGCTCCCCTGTCGTTTCTGGAATTGTCCACGCAGCCTAGCACGGCACCTATGATCGGTCGATGCACCCGAACGTCGAACGCGTCGTCGAGGCGGCTCGCGCGGCGGGCCTCGAGCTCGAGGTCGACCGCTTTCCGGAGGGCACGCGGACGGCGGCGGACGCGGCCCGCGCGGTCGGCTGCGAGGTCGGCCAGATCGTGAAGTCGCTCGTCTTCATGGCCGATGGCGCTGCCGTGGTCGCGCTCGTATCGGGAGCGAACCGGGTCGATCCGGCAAAGCTGGCGAGCGCCGTCGGCGCCGGCGAGGCACAGCGAGCGGACGGGGACGAGGCGCGCGCGGCGACCGGCGTCGCAATCGGGGGCGTGCCGCCATTCGGGCACGTCCGGCCGGTGACGGTCGTCATCGATCGCGACCTGCTGGCGCACGACCGCGTGTGGGCTGCGGCCGGGCTGCCGGACGCCGTCTTCCCGATCGCGCCCGACGAGCTCGTTCGAGTCAGCCGTGGCAGCGTGGTCGACCTGGCCGAGTCGGCCTGACCCGCAATGCCGATCGGGTTCGCCTTCACCGTGCTCGTCGTCGCCGGGGTGCTCCTGGCGGTGCTCTCGCTGCTCGCCCTGCGCTCGGCCGGGGCGCAGGCGACAGTCGGGCGGCGGCTGGCAGGCCCTTCGGAGGTGAAGGTCGGGGGCTTGCTGGGCCAGGAGCCGTTGCCCGAGCGTCCGGTACGCGTCTCGGGCCGCATCCGCTGCCGCGATCCGCTCGAGATGGGCGGCGGGGAGCGCCTGGTCGCGTTCCATCGCGACGTGGAGGTCCTGATCGGTGGCACATGGCGCAGCATCGAGCGGCTGCGCGAGACCCGCTCGTTCGACCTGTGGGATCACGGCGGCTCGCTGTCGGTCGATCCGGCGCAGGCCGCGGAGCCCCTCGTCGTCATCCCCAAGGTCTGGCGCGGGTCCGCCTCGGAGCTCGAGGAGCCGCACGCGTCGGCCGTCGCCCGCCTCACCGAGCGCCACGGGCTAGCCGTCGAGGCGCGCGCCATTACCCGCGGCATCAACGTGACGGACCGGTTGCTCCTCTTGGGTCGCGCTCGACGCGACGACGCGGGCCGCGTCGGCCTCGAGCCACCGGACGGGGGCTACCTCATCACGAACCTGGAGCTCGACGAGGCGATGCGCCTGCTCGGCGGCCGCAACCGACGCCTCCTGACGGCCGGGGTCGTCGGGCTCGGAGTCTCCATCGCGCTGCTCGCCGTCGGCGGAGTCGGCGCGTTCGTGAGCGCGCTGCTGGCCTGACGGACACTCGTGGTACGGGGTCGACCCGTACCAACGAGGCATCGCGTCGCGCACCCCCCGTTTCTAGCATCGGCTGCACGGGACTTACCAGAAGCTCCATCTGAACCGTTGGAGCTCGGTGGAACAAGAGACGGTGAACGTGGATGTCGCGAGACGGACAGGATGCCCTGCTCAGCGTGGCCCAGGCCGCGCTGCTTCTCGGTGTCCACCCCAACACGGTTCGCAGCTGGACCGATGCAGGCCGGTTGACCGCCTACCGGATCAACGCTCGAGGCGATAGGCGCTTCCGTCGCGGCGACGTCGAGCGCATCCTCGTCGAGGATGCCCCAGCCGCGGGAACGGTGCCGGCGATCACGCAGGGTGCCGAACGCACCGCGGAGCTCGCGATCTTCGAGCGCCTCTCGGCCGGCATGGCGGCCAGCCCGTCTCCGGCCGGCGTCGCGAGGGCCCTGGTGGAAGCGATGCGCACCGAGGGCCACGTGGACCGTGCCGCGGTCTACGTTCTCGTCGACGAATCCCTCGAGCTCGTCGCGCATGCCGGCTTCGAGCAGCCCCCGCCCGCCAGCTTTGCCCAGGGCGACGGCCCGCTGCCGACCGACGGACCCGATCGCGAGATCCGGCTCACCACGCGGACGGGTACGGTCGGTGCGCTCCTCCTGGACGCGGCATCCGTGGAACGCATGTCGCCTCCCTTCCTGCGGGCGGTCACGGCGAGCGTGGCCACCGCGCTTTCGAGCGCGCGACTCCTTCGGCGAGCGCGTCGCGAGGTGCGTCGGGCCCGGGCCCTGCGGTCGGTGACCAAGGAGCTCACCGGCACCCTCGATCTGGGCTCGCTGCTCGGCGAGGTGGTCGAGCTGACGCGGTCGCTGTTCGAGGCCGACAAGGCCGGCCTGTGGCTCGTCGGGCAGGGCGAGCATCCGTTCGAGATCGCCGCGCAGCACGGACTGAGCGAGGCGTTCATTGCCCAGGTCGCCGACCTGCCCGCGAGCGCCGATACGATCGGCATGCGTGCAATCCGCGACCGGCGCTCGTACTGGATGCGTGACGCGCCGTCCCAGGGCATCGGCCCCATGGGCGAGGTCTACGCGGAAGAGGGAATCGAAACGGCCTGCCTGGTCCCGCTCGTCAGCGGCGACGAGCCGCTGGGGCTGCTCGGCCTCTATCACCGCCGCGACCACGCGTGGCCGGGCGATGAGGTCTCGCTGCTCCAGGCCTTCGCCGACCAGGCCGCCGTCGCCATCCAGAACGCGCGCCTCTACCGCTCGGTCGAGATGCAGGCGGCGCGGATGCAGTCGATCCAGGATCTCTCGGCGCGACTGAACCGCCTGACCGACGTTCGCGCCATCGCCGAGGCGATCGTGGCGGAGGCCAGCGCGCTCGCCGTGTATCACGACATCCGCATCTACGAGGTCGACTGGGACCGTCGCGTGTGCGAACCCATCGCGTTCACCCGCGAGATGCTCGAAGGGGCGGACCCGGACGAGGCGGTGGCCCTCCTGCGCGTCGAGGTCGGCGAGGGGTTCACCGGCTGGGTGGCCGAGCATGGCGAGCCGATGCTGATCAACGACGCGCTCGACGACGAGCGCGGGAAGACGATCGACGGGACGGAGGACGTCCCGGAGTCGATGCTCGTCGTGCCGATGCTCTACGAGGGCCGGGCCCTCGGCGTGATCGTGCTCAGCCAGCTCGGATTCCACCGCTTCAGCACCGACGACCTCCAGACGATGAGCATCTTCGCCGGCTATGCGGCCCAGGCGATGGCAAATGCCACGACATACGGGCAGCTCGTGGCGCAATCGACCGAGCTTGCCCGACGCGCCGAGTCGCAGCGTCACCTGCTCGAGACGAACGAGCGGCTGCTCGGCACGCTCGACCAGGACGACGTGCTCGAGACGATCGCCGACGGCCTGCGGGGCGTCGTCACATACGACAACCTCTCCATCTACCGCACCGACCACGTGCGCCGGGCAATGGTCCCGGTATTGACCCGCGAGCAGCATGCAGAGCAGGTGAGCAGCTACGCCATCCCCTTCGGCCAGGGCCTGATGGGCTGGGCGGTCGAGCATGCGCAGCCGATCCTGGCCAATGACGCGCTGAGCGACCCGCGCGCCCTCCAGATTCCGGGCACGCCGCCCGATCCCGAGGCCGTGGTCGTGGTGCCCCTGATCGTCGACGGGGAGGTGCTCGGCGCGCTCAACACCTCGCGCATCGGTGGCATCGAGGTCTCCTTCAGCGAGAGCGACTTCGAGCTGATCCAGCTCTTCGCGGCGCAGGCATCGATCGCCCTGCGCAACGCGGATGCCCATCACGCCATGAGCCAGCGGGCCGAGACGGATGCGCTGACCGGCCTCGCCAACCACGGATCCTTCCAGCGCGAGCTGGGGCGGCTCATCGACGAGGTGCAGGGTGGCAAGGCAGGAGCGCCCCACCGGATGGCGGTGCTGATGATGGACCTCGACTCGTTCAAGGCATACAACGACCGCTACGGCCATCCGGCCGGCGACGCGCTCCTCTACCAGGCAGGCACGGCCATCCACGGCGCGGCGCGGTCGGACGACCACGTGTTCCGCTACGGGGGGGACGAGTTCGCCCTGATCCTGCCCGGCACGAGCGTGGCCGAGGCCGCGCGCGTTGCCGAGCGGATCCGCGCTGCGGTGGCCGACCTGACTGCGAATGACCAGGACCCGGTCACGATCACCATCGGCGTTGCCGGGCTACCGGGCGACGCACACGATCGCGCCAGCCTGATCGAGGCCGCCGACACCGCGCTGTATTACGGCAAGCGCGCGGGTGAGAACCGCGTCCTCCGCGCGAACCAGCTTCCGCGCGACGTCGTCGACCTGCGCGGCACCCTCGACGGACTGGCCCGCGCGGCGCTGCGCGATGGGGACGACCCCTACGCGGTCGAGCACCTGGTCGAGCGCGCGAGCCAGCTGTCAGGCGTCGCCCACGACGAGGCCGATGCCGTCAGCGCCGCCGTCCTGACGGTCACTCGTGCCCTCGCCGCGGGCGGCTCCGGGACTGGTCCGCAGGGAGACGGCGATGCCGGACACGGCGACCGCGTCGG
>CAYYDA010000161.1:0-4383 GCA_964470495.1 uncultured Steroidobacteraceae bacterium
CGCCCGACCTGCTGCGCGCCGTTGCGCGCCAGGGTTACACCATTCCCACCCCCGTTCAGCGCGAGGCGATCCCGCTCGTGCTGGAAGGCCGCGACCTCATGGCCGGCGCCCAGACCGGCACCGGCAAGACGGCCGCCTTCGTGCTGCCGATCCTCCAGCAGCTGGCCGCGCGCCCCGCGCGCGATCGGCGCATCCGCGTCCTGATCCTCACGCCGACTCGCGAGCTCGCGATGCAGGTAGAGGAGTCGGTCCGCACCTATTCGGGCGGCAGCGTCCGCTCGACCGCCATCTACGGCGGCGTCGGCTTCGGCGGCCAGTCCGGTGCGCTGCGCCGCGGCGTCGACATCGTGGTCGCCACGCCCGGCCGGCTGCTCGATCACTCCCGCCAGCGCACGATCGATCTCGGCGGCGTCGAGATCCTCGTCCTCGACGAGGCGGATCGCATGCTCGACATGGGCTTCATCCGCGACATCCGCCAGGTGCTGGCGCTGCTGCCGGCGCGACGACAGAACCTCCTCTTCAGCGCCACCTTCTCGAGCCAGATCCGCAGCTTGGCGGAGGGTCTTCTCGACCGTCCGGCATCGGTGCAGGTCACGCCGCGCAACACGCCGACCGACCTGATCGACCAGGTCATCCACCCGGTCGATCGCGAGCGCAAGCGGGAGCTGCTGACACACCTCGTGCGCACGCGGGTCATCGACCAGGCGCTGGTCTTCACTCGCACCAAGCACGGCGCCAACAAGCTCGCCGAGCATCTCAACCGCGACGGCATCGCCACCGCCGCCATCCACGGCAACAAGTCGCAGCCGCAGCGCATCCGTGCGCTCGCCGACTTCAAGGCCGGCCGCGTCCTCCTGCTGGTCGCGACCGAGGTCGCCGCGCGTGGTCTCGACATCGAGAAGCTCCCGCACGTCGTCAACTTCGAGATGCCGATGGTCCCGTCGGACTACGTGCACCGCATCGGCCGCACCGGCCGCGCGGGCATCACGGGCACCGCGGTCTCGTTGGTGTGCGTCGACGAGGCGCCACTGCTTCGCGACGTCGAGCGGCTGCTGGGCGCTCCGATTCCGTCCGAGGTGATCGCGGGCTTCGAGCCGAACCGCGACATCCGACCGGAGCCGATTCGCCTGCGCTCCGGCCAGCAGCACGGCGGACAGCGCCGCCCTCAGGCTGGGCCGCGGCACGAGTCGGGCGACCGAGGCCGCGTTCGGTTCGGCGCCGCCGGGCGTCGACGGCGCCCGCGGCGCGCGGTGGGCTCGATCGGTCGCTAGCTCACGCTAGGCGCGGTGGCTGAACTCCTCCGATGGCTTCTCAGGATCGACGTTGGTCTTGATGCCCATCACCTCGTCGGCCTCAGCGTCTGAGTCGACGTTGAGGGGCGCACCCTCGGTGCGCGGACCCTCCGTGGGCGGCTCCGACCAGTCGCCCTGCTCCACCGCCTCGGCGGTGAGGGAGATACCGATCTCCTTGAGCTCCGGGCGCACGTGCGCGAGCGTCACCGCCGGCAGGTACCGGTGTGACGCGTTGATGAGGCCCGACTTGACCAGGATGTAGCGGTCGGTCGTCTCCTCGACGGATCCGATGCCCTGGCCGTCGGCGGTCTTGACCGACCAGCCGTTCTCGATGCCGTGGATATCGTTCTGGCTCATACCCGCTAAGCCAGCACGCAGCGTGCCGGTCGGCGATCATCGACCCATGACCGATGTGCCGGACCTCCGGATCCGCCTCGCCGATCCCGACCGCGACGCCGCGGCCGTCGCCGACATTTATCGGCCCGCGGTCGACACGTGGATCGCGTCCTTCGAGGAGCCGGCACCCGACGCGGCCGAGATGGCGCGACGGATCCGGACCACCCTGGCCCGCACGCCGTGGCTCGTCGCGGACGACCCCGAAGCCGGCGTGGTCGGATATGCCTATGCGAGCCTGCATCGCGAGCGCGCGGGATACCGATGGTCCGTCGACGTGTCGGCCTACGTGCACTCCGACCACCATGGTCACGGCATCGGTCGGCGCCTTTACGACGTGCTGATCCCGACGCTGCGCCGCCAGGGCTTCGTGAACGTCTACGCCGGCATCGCGCTGCCCAACCCGGCGAGCGTCGCGCTGCACGAGTCGATCGGCATGCGGCAGGTCGGGATCTACGAGCGCGTCGGCCATAAGCTCGGCGCGTGGCACGACGTGGCCTGGTTCGGCATGCGAATCGGCGAGCCCGCAGAGCCGCCTGCCGATCCGATCCCGCTGCCCGCGCTTGGGGCTTGACTCTCGACCTGCCCGAAGGTCCATGCTCCCACCATGGGTGACGAGGAGCTGCTTTCGATCGGTCGGTTCGCACGACTGAGCGGGGTGAGCATCGGGGCGCTGCGGCACTATCACGAGCTGGGCCTTCTGGAGCCCGCGCGCGTCGACTCGGAGACGGCCTACCGCTCGTACGCCCGTGGGCAGCTCGAGGAGGCACGGCTCATCGCGCGGCTTCGTGAGCTCGAGCTGCCACTGCCCGAGATTCGCGCGATCCTGGGCGCGGATCAGACGGAGCGACGCCGCCTGCTGGCGGCGCATCGGTCACGCCTGACGGCCCTCATTGCCCACACCCAGCGCCAGGTCCACTGGCTCAACCAGGCCATCGATCACGAGGAACCCCTGATGACCGCTCCCTCCGCTGCCGCGCCCGTCGACGTCGCCGATCGCCGCCAGCTGGCCGTCCACCTGTTCAACCACGTCTGGACGCTGCTGGAGCGATCCGACCTCTCCCCGCTCGAGAACGACGAGATGCTCCACGCCGCCCACGCCTCGCGCTATCACTGGGGCGAGGTCGGGGAGCCGGTCAACCTGGCACGCGGCGAGTGGCAATGCTCGCGCGTCTACGCCGTGCTCGGTCGCTCTGAGCCGGCGCTGTGGCACGCACGCCGATGCCTGAGCCTGTGCGAAGAGCACGGCATCGGCGACTTCGACCTCGCGTTCGCGCACGAGGCGATCGCACGGGCGCTGCGAGTGGCCGGGGACCATGCCGGCGCCGATGAGTCGCTCGCACGGGCACGCGAGGCGGCTGCTTCGATCGCCGAGGAGGAGGACCGCGAGCTGCTGTTGAGCGACCTCGCGACGATCTGATCTTGGGTCGCCGGCCGTCCTATCAGATAACAACCAGGATTGGCTTAGCTCGGCCCATTGCGGTCGTTGGACGGGTTGGCGGGCTCGTCCACGCTCACCGTTGCCCTCGAACGACGCACGCGGCGCTGCCCGGCCCGCCTAAGCCCACCGTGATTGGTATGTGACAGAGGCACGAAGACGAGGATGCCCTCGGCGGTAGGTGTCGGGTCGCGGATCCATGCATGGGCAGCCCGGCCGCGCAGGGAGTACCGCGCGAAGAGACCGTCGTGCTGAGCGATCCGTCGGCGGGCAGTGCTGCCGTCGATGATGGCCAGCGCGCCGACAACCCGGCTCACCCGCCAGCTGCGCTGCTCCGCGACGCGCGGCGCCAAGCGCACCTTCGCGTCAAGGCGGCCGAGGGTGTCCTGTACGTCCCAGATTCCCGACTTCCCTTCGGTTACCTCGAGGATGCGTGTCGGTGCGTGATACGCAAGCTGATCGATGCGACCGCGCTCCCCATAGATGCTGTAGCTCGCCTCGTTCCACACGTCCCATCCCGCTCGGCGGTGCCGCTCAGCCCAGCTCTGCATGAGCCGCGCATGGTCGGCGTCGAGCAGGCGGTCCAGGTCGCCACGCCCACCCCACATGACATCGAGCGAGGCCGAAGCATCGAGCGCCCGGAGGAGCCGGCGCACGGTTTCAAGCGTGTATCGGCTGATCCGGCCACGTTCGACGTCTGAGATCGCCGATTGGCTGAGGCCGGATCTGGCCGCCAGGTCGGACTGGCGCCAGCCACGGCGCTGCCGCAGGATCAGGATCACGCGACCGATGCGCTGGTCGTCCATCGGTCAAGCATGATCCGGCCGGATTTGCCATCGCTTAACGGGCGGTTATCCCCAACTACCAATCACCGTCGCCTTAGAACGGCGGAACGCCGTCCAATCGCAGCCATCGGCTCAGTTCATGCTCGCGCAACCGCGTAATACGCCCGTGATTGGTACGTGAATGTGGATCCGCCGCTCAACGTTCCTAAGCCCACCCTGTTAGGTACGTGACAACGGGACGGATGGTTCACGCATGGACGCGGCGTCGGCATCGGCCTAGGCTTGAGCCAGCATGAGCACCTTCCGCTATACCCGATGGGACGGCAGCCAGCAGCTGCCGGCCTTCGACGCGGACGACGTGCTCGACGCCATTTCGGACGACATCCTGGCCGAGGGCGACGTGCGCCGCGCCCTCCAAAAGTTGATGCAGCGAGGGCTAAGGGGCACGCGCGGCGGTGACATTCCGGGGCTGCGC
>CAYYDA010000162.1:0-4376 GCA_964470495.1 uncultured Steroidobacteraceae bacterium
TGGACAGCGACGCGCGCGGGGGAGCCGCGCTCTCCATCCGCGCGGCGACGGGAATACCGGTGAAGCTGCTCGGCACCAGCGAGCGCCTCGACGGCATCGAGGCCTTCCATCCGGACCGGCTCGCCCAGCGGATCCTGGGCATGGGCGACATCCTCTCGTTCGTCGAGCACGTCCAGGACAACGTGGACCAGGTCGAGGCCGAGCGGGCGGCCGAGCGGATGATGCAGAACCGCTTCACGCTCGAGGACTTCCGCACCCAGCTCAACCAGATCAAGAAGATGGGCCCCATCGGCCAGCTGCTGCAGATGGTGCCCGGCGCGAGCCAGATGGCGGGCGCAGCGCAGGAGGCCGTCGATTCCGGCCAGATGAAGCGCATCGAGGCGATCATCGACTCGATGACTCCCGACGAGCGCCGCCGCCCCGAGATCATCAAGGCCAGCCGGCGCCGCCGCATCGCGATCGGAAGCGGCACCTCGACCGCCGACGTGAACCGGCTGCTCAAGCAATTCGTCGAGATGCAGCGGATGATGAAGATGATCGGCGGCGGGAAGATGCCACGCATGGGTGGCGGCCTCGGCGCGCTGCTCGGCCGCTGACGAATGCACAGGCTCGTCGTCGCTCTCGTCACCCTCATCAGCCTTACCGGTGCGGCGTTCATCGCCGCGCACCTGCTGCTCTTCTCGGCCGCCACCGACCGTGCCGCGGCGCTGGCGCCCGCCAGCAGCGCGCTCTACGTCAACGTCTACCTTCAGCCGTCGGCGGGCCAGCAGATGAACCTCGGCGGGCTGATCGGTCGGCTGCCGGGCTTCGCGGACGACGCATCGCTCGACGAGAAGGTCGACCAGGTCGTCCAGAACCTCATCGGAGGCACGGGGATCGACTATCGCCAGCACGTCAAGCCCTGGCTCGGCGACCAGGTCGCCCTGGCGGCATGGCCCACCGGTGGTGACCCGACCGCCCCGACCGCGGTGGTCATCGCCGAGGTCCGGGATCGAGCGGCGGCCGATGCGGCCGTCGCCGACCTCGCCTCGCAGGGCGGTGCATCGTTCACGGCACAGACCTACGAGGGCGTCGAGCTCCAGGTCTCCGACAGCGGCACGTACGCGTTCGTCGGGGAGATGCTGGTCATCGGCCAGGTCGCTGCGGCGATCGAGGCAGTCGTCGATGTCCAGGGCGGAGCGGATGCATTGGCCGACCGGGCCGACTTCCGCACCACGATGGCCGACCTGGCGGCCGATCACCTCGCCTCCGTGTTCGTTGACCTGGCGGCCCTGGCCGAGTCCACGGGCACGGCCGACCAACTCTCCAGCGTGAGCACCGCGGCCGCCGCCCTCGTCGCCGAGCCCGACGGGCTGCGGCTCAGCGGCAGCGCACCGTTCGACATGGACGCGGCCTCCGCCTCCGCCGGCGCCGGCTTCGCACTTGGCAGCGAGCCGTCGAGCCTGGTCGACTGGATGCCCGAGGAGACGGTCGCCGAGCTCGTGGTATTCGGCCTGGGGCAGGCGCTCGAGAGCGCCGAGGAGGCGGCGGCAGCCACGCCAGAGGGCCAGGAGGTCATCGCCACGCTCGACACGTTCCGTGCGCTGGCCGCGTTCGGGCTGGGAATCGACATCGACGCCGACCTGCTCCCGCTGCTCGACCGCGAGGTGGGGATCGCCATCACCGGCTTCGATGGCACGTTGCCATCCGGCCAGATCCTGCTGCGGCCGGAGGATCCGGACGCCGCCGCCGAGACGCTCGGGCGCGTCGTCGACAGCCTGACCCAGGCATTGGGCGCCACCGAGCGCGTCGAGACGGTCGCCGACACGGAGGTCACGACCCTGACCGTGCCCGACATCGGCGAGGTCGCATTCGCCGTCACCGATGGCATCGTCATTCTCGGACTCGGCACCGATGACGTGGCGGCCGCCCTCGAGGCGCACGCCGACGGCACCGGGTTGGCCACCACCGACGCATACACGCGCACATTCGGGGTCGCCGGCGAGCGCGCCGGCAACGAGGCATTCGTGGACATTGGCGTGATCGTCGAGATCCTCGGACTCGATGCCGGACTACCGGATGACGCGCGCGATATCCTTTCCAGCATCGGGACGTTCGGCTTCACCGCGCCGTCTCGCGACGATCAGATCGAATTCCACGCCGTGCTGACCATCGACGACGCGCGGCCCGAATGAGCCAGCCACCAACTCACACTGAGGTATCCACCACTTGGCAGTACGCATCCGATTGACCCGCGTCGGCGCCACGAAGCGACCGGCGTACCGGGTCATCGCCATCGACAAACGACGCTCGCGTGACGGCCGCGCGCTCGAGATCCTCGGGTTCTATGACCCGTTGACCGAGCCCGCAACGGTCCACCTCGAAACCGAGCGGATCAACGCATGGATCGGCAAGGGCGCCCAGCCGTCTGAAACCGTCGTCAAGCTCATGCGCCAGGCGGCCCAGCCGCCCAAGCCGGCTGCCGCCGAGAAGCCGAAGCGGGCCACCCGCCCGGCCAAGCCCAAGGCGTCCGCCAAGGCATCCAAGGCCGATGCGGCCGAGGCGGCTGTCACGACCGACGAAGCTCTCGCAGCCGACGAAGCTCCCGCAGCCGAGGCTGCCACGGCGACCGAAGAGGCTCCCGTAGCCGATGAGGCCCCTGCAGCCGATGAGGCTGTTGCGACCGAGGAGGCTCCGTCGACCGAGAAGGCCGCCGCGGCCGGAAAGGCCGACGCGTGAAGGAGTTCCTCGAATACGTCGCACGGGGTCTCGTCGACAAGCCCGACGCCGTCGAAGTCGATGTCGAGGAGGACGGCGACGAGACCGTCCTCACCCTGGTCGTTGACCAGGAGGACATGGGCCGCGTCATCGGCCGCGATGGCCGGATCGCCAACGCGATCCGCAGCCTGCTGAAGGTGATGGCGGCGCGCGATGGCCGGCACGTCGAGCTCGAGATCGTCTCCGACGCCGAATGACCGCCGCCTGGCGGTCGCCAGGATCGTCGGGGCGAAGGGGCTCGCCGGCGCTGTCCGGATCGAGCTGCTGACCGACTGGCCGGAGCGCCTGGTGCCTGGCGCCGAGCTGTGGCTGGACGGCGCTGCAACGCCGGTGCGCATCACGCGCATTGAGTCCGGCGGCCGGGTGATGGTGCTCCATCTCGACGGCATCACGGGTCGCGACGCGGCGGACCAGCTCACGGGCCGATACCTGGAGGTGCCCGCGCAGCCACTTCCCGCCGAGACCTACTACTGGGACGATCTCATCGGCCTGCGGGTCGAGGAGCCCGACGGCACGCCCGTTGGCGAGCTGGTCGAGGTGTTCCGCGCCGGCGGAGCCGAGGTCTATCGCGTGGTGGGCGAGGCGGGAGAGCGGCTGATTCCCGGAGTGAGGAGCTTCGTCCAGCGCATCGACCTGGAGGAGAACGTCATGGTCGTGGTGCCCGAAGACGCCGAGGAGGTCCGCTGAGACGATGCGCATCGACGTCGTCACGCTCTTTCCGGAGCTGCTCGAAGGCCCGCTCCGAACATCGATCATCGGCCGGGCGGTCGAGGCAGGACTGGTCGAGTTCGGCGTCCACGACCTGCGCGAGCATGGCCTCGGCCGCCACCGGTCCGTCGACGATTACCCGTACGGCGGGGGAGCGGGGATGGTCATGCGTCCCGAGCCCCTCTTCGCAACGGTGGAGCCCCTCCGGGATGCCGGCGCGACCGTCGTGCTGATGGACCCGGCCGGGGAGCGCCTGACCGATCCACTGGCGCGCGAGCTGGCGGCCACGCCCCACCTGGCACTGGTCTGCGGTCGCTACGAGGGCATCGACGAACGAGTGCGGGTCCTGGTCGACCGCGAGGTGAGCATCGGCGACTACGTGCTGACCGGCGGCGAGCTCCCGGCGCTCGTGCTCATCGACGCCGCCGTGCGCCTTGTGCCGGGCGTGATCCAGGAGGCGTCGCACGAGGGCGACTCGTTCGCATCGGGCCTGCTCGAATACCCGCAGTACACGCGGCCGGAAGTGTTTCGCGAGCTCCCCGTTCCGCCCATCCTCCTGTCGGGGCACCACGGCGAGGTCGACCGCTGGCGACGGCGCGAGGCATTGCGCCGAACGCTCGAGCGCCGTCCTGACCTGCTGGAGACGGCGCCGTTGACCGATGCCGACCGCGCGATCCTCGACGAGCTGCGCACGTCCCGGCCCTGACGCCGCTCGCGTTCCTTGCCGGTGCGCCCGAAGCGCTGCTATACTGCCGGGCGTCGCGGCCGCTTTCGCGGTCGCGTTTGCATGCCACATCTGACAAGCCGCGGGTACGCCCGCGATTACGAGGTCGCCCCAGGATGAACGCCATCAAGGAGCTCGAGCGCGAGCAGCTCCGCACCGACGTACCGGAGATCGCCCCCGGCGACAC
>CAYYDA010000163.1:0-4360 GCA_964470495.1 uncultured Steroidobacteraceae bacterium
GAGGTCGGGATCTACAACCCGCTCGGCCAGAACTACACGCCGGTCGACAAGGAGCTGCTGCTCAGCTACATCGAGAAGACCGATGGCCAGCTCCTCGAGGAGGGGATCACCGAGTCGGGCTCGATGAGCTCGTTCCAGGCCGCCGGTACCGCCTACGCCACCTGGCGCGAGCCGATGATACCGTTCTACACGTTCTACTCGATGTTCGGCATGCAGCGCACCGGCGACCAGATCTGGGCCTTCGGTGACGCGCGCGGTCGCGGGTTCATGATGGGCGCAACCGCCGGCCGCACGACGCTGACCGGCGAAGGGCTCCAGCACGACGACGGGCAATCGCACGTCCTGGCCAGCACCGTGCCGAACATCATCGCCTACGACCCCGCCTTCGCCTACGAGCTGGCGGTCGTGGTGCGCGACGGCATCGACCGCATGTACGGCGAGCGGGGCGAGGACGTCTTCTACTACATCACGCTCTACAACGAGAACTGGCCGATGCCGGCCAAGCCGGAGGGCGTCGAGGACGGCATCCTGCGCGGCCTGTACCGGCTCAGTGCAGCGCCGCAAGCCGAGCGGCGAGTCCAGATCCTGGCCTCGGGACCGATCCTGCTGCAGGCCATCCGCGCGCAGGACATGCTGCGCGAGCGCTTCGGCGTCGCCGCAGACATCTGGAGCGCAACGAGCTTCCAGCAGCTGCGCAATGAGGCGCTGGACGCCGAGCGCTGGAACCGGCTCCATCCCGATGCAGAGCAGCGAGTCCCCTACGTGCGCCAGTGCCTGGGACCGTCAGACGGACCGATCGTCGCCGCTACGGACTACATGAAGGCCGTGCCTGACATGGTCGCGCGCTGGATCGATCGCCCGTACACCGTCCTCGGCACCGACGGCTTCGGCCGATCCGATACACGCGAGGCGTTGCGGACCCACTTCGAGGTCAACGCGGAGCACATCGCGTACGCCGCGCTCTATTCGCTCTGCCTCGACGGCAAGTCGACGCCCGACGAGCTGAAGCGCGCCATCGGCGAGCTCGGAATCGACCCGGAGCGCGTCAACCCGCTCTACGCCTAGCCGCCTGGCAGCAGCGGGGTTCCGCAGGCGGCGCAGTAGGTGTCGCCGTTCGTCACCACGGTCCGGCAGCCCAGGCATCGCGGCGGCGCCAGGCTCACCGCCACGACTCGGAGCCCGATGAACGCGGCCCGCAGGTAGCGCCGCATCGGCGACCGCCGTGCGCGACGAAACTCGATCGGCGGCCAGGCATGGAGCATCGCCTCTGACGGCGTGGACACTGCGGCGTGGAACCGGTGCCGCTCACGGTCGTACAGGGCGCGCCAGTCGGGGTCGCTCATGACCTGGCGGACGGCGTTCACGACCTGCATCTCCTCGGTCGCGCGGCCTGACTGGTTGCGGTCCGGATGGAACGTTCTCGCCAGGCGGCGGCAGGCTGCGGTGATCTCGTCAATCGAGGCCGACGAGGGGACGCCCAACAGGCGGTAGACGTCGCGTTCAGGGGTGTACGGCAGCAGACGCGGGTTCATGAGTCCGGATCGCATGGTAGCAGCCTGTACCGATCAAGGTTCCCATGCGCTGCGGGCGTACAATTTGGCAAGCGGGATTTCGTTTTGCGCATACGGAGTTGACACTATGTTGGATTGATGACACTATTCGCGCATGGACGGCTATTTGAGCCCTCCAGTACCCAATCTGGTAGGAGCCAGTTCCAAATGTTTGACTACCGACTCTTCTTCGCCGGCTCGACTCTCGACAGCACCGCGCGCGACCGCCGGCCCATCCTCGGCCACGAGGACAAGCGCGTATATCGCCTGCCGGCCCAGCGTCCGGTCATTCGCAGCAAGAATCGCCGCTAGCCATGGTCCACGACGTCATCGCCACCTGTCCCGTTTGCGCCGGGGAGCTCACCATTGCCCGTCTTCACTGCCGCAGCTGCGGCACCGCGTTGGAGGGCGAATTCGGGGTCGGCCGCTTCGGTCGCCTGGACCGCGAGCAGATGAGCCTGCTCGAGAGCTTCCTGCGCTCGCGCGGCAACCTCAAGGAAATGGAGCGCGAGCTCGGCATCAGCTACCCGACAGTCCGCGGACGGGTCGACGCCCTCATCCGCTCGCTCGGACTGGCGGACGGCGCGGCAGTCGATGCAGACGAGGACTTCGGAGCCAACTTCGCCGATGGCTTCACCGATGAGCCTGCGAGCGACGACACAGCCGGCGAGCGACGGGCCATCCTCGAGCGCCTGGCGCGCAGGGAGATCAGCGCCGAGGACGCGGCCACCGCATTGCGCGAGCTGGGGTCCTGATGCCGACGTTCGTTCGCACGCAGGAGATCGAGCACGAGATCGGCAATGGAGGCCGGCTGGCAGTCCGGGTGACGAGCCCGGACGTCGAGATGCGCGCCGGCGACGGTGGTACGGCCCGGGTGCGGGCCACCTTCGAGATCCGCGCCGCATCCGACGCCAATGCCGATGAGATCTTCAACCGCATCCGCCTGCAGGTGACCGAGGATCCCGGCTCCCTCGAGGTGACGGAGCGACGCGACGGGCCGGGGGGTCTCGGCTCGCTCATGCGGCTCCTCGGCGGCGGCGGCAGGGTCGACGCGAGCGTGGCGGTTGATGCCCCGCGCGGGTGCGATCTGAGCTATGACGGCGTCAGCGCCGACGTCACCGCAACCGGATTCCGGGGATCTCAGCAGTACCGCACCGTTTCCGGCGACCTCGTGCTCGAGGACGTCGGCGGTGACCTGCGCGTGAGGGGTGTGTCGAGCGACATCAGCCTCCGCGCCTCCGCTCCCCTGCCCTCGCTCGAGATCAACACCGTCAGCGGCGACGTCTCGGCGATCGCGCCGGCCGTCGGCCAGCTCCGCGTCGTCACCGTCAGCGGCGACGTCGAGCTCGAGACCGCCCTGGCCGACGGGCCAGCGCACCGGGTCGAGACGGTGAGCGGTGACTTCTCGCTTGGCCTGAGCGGTGGCGGCCTGACGGTCGAGGTCCGCGGCCTGTCGACCGACGTCGACGTCCGGCTCCCGCATCGCGCGGAGGGCTCGCGCGAGCGACGCCGCTACGTGATCGGGGATGGAGGTCCTGACCTGCTGTTCAGCTCGATGTCGGGCGATATCGAGGTTCGCACGCCCCATCGAGGCGCCCTTCCCACCCCGCCGACGCCACCGATGCCACCCACCCCGCCGACGCCACCTACCTTGCTCGGACGGACTCCGCCGGTCGACCCGGACCAGCAGCTTGACGTGCTGCGTGCGCTCGAGCGCGGGCAGATCGACGTCGACGAGGCCGCGCGCCGCCTGGCGGGCACGGACCGGTCCGATGCCTGAGGAGCTGGAGACCGTCCTGCGCCTCGTGGCCGACGGGACGCTCACGCCGGAGCAGGCTGCGCCGATCATCGATGCCCTGGCACGCGCCGAGCGGGCGAGCGGCGGCGATCGGCTGCATGACCGCATCAACCACCGGCACGTCGCGCGTGCGCAGCGGAGCGTCGAGCGCGCCCACGAGCGGGTCGAACGCGCCCGCGAGCGCGCCGAGGAGCGCGGGCCGGGACGTGGACGGCAGCTACGCATCCGCGTCACCGAGCACGGGCGCCAGGTCGTGAACCTGCGCATCCCCATCGGCTTCGTCGATGCCGCGCTCAGCTTCGTCCCGGGCATCGGTGGCGACCAGAGCGAGCGGATCCGCCAGGCCGTCCAGGCCGGCACGCTCGGACCCATCATCGACGTCGAGGATCCCGACGGGGACTCGGTCGTCATCAGCGTGGAGTGACTGAGTAGATTTCCGGGCTTCCCGTTCGTCTTTGAGCCCGACAATCCCACCGGGTCGATGTGACCCACGACTTCAGGAGTGACCATGACAGGCTCTTCCACCCAGGGAATCAAGACCGTGCTGCATCCCGTGTCCGACCTGGCGACGGCCAAGGCGGTGTACGCCGCCCTCCTCGGCGTACCGCCGCAGACCGACGGGTCCTACTACGTCGGCTTCGAGGCCGAGGGCCAGCACATCGGGCTGGTGCCGGGCGGTGGACCGCAGGGCATGACGTCACCGGTGGCCTACTGGCACGTGCCGGACATCGAGGCGAAGCTGGCCGAGGTGACCGCCGCGGGTGCCACCGTGAAGGAGCCCGCGCACGACGTCGGTGGTGGCCGCCTGGTGGCCACCGTCACCGACCCCGATGGCAACGTCCTCGGGCTGCTTCAGGACCGATGAGTGCCGACTCCCGCTCTCGCGCTCAGCGTCGTCGCGACGCCTGTTCTACATACAGTCGCATGTGGCACGATCTCGCAGGTGACCAGCAGACCCGCCGTGGCACAGCACCTGCGCGACCTCGCGCGGCTGCGCCGTGTCCGTGACCGG
>CAYYDA010000164.1:0-4333 GCA_964470495.1 uncultured Steroidobacteraceae bacterium
AGGAACCGCGACTGCCAGCGCAGGCGGAGGTGCGCATCGGTCTCCAGCAGGTCGCCCCGTCGCCCGCGTGCTGTCATCGCGACGCCCGGAGCCGTCGCGACGACTAGGAGGATTTGTATCGGCCGATGTACCCCGGTCGTACTGGTCTGGGGTACCCATCTGGGCTGTGTCGCGACGCACCGCCCGCCGATACGTTCTTCGCGTGGTTACCCCAACGGCGATCACCAGCGGTCTGCCTGCCTTGCCGGACGGCGGCTGGCCGCACGAAACGGAGCGGCGTAAGGCGCTGATCCGCGGCGTTGCCCTGCTCGCGCTGACTGTGACAACCCTCTATCTCAGCTGGCGCGTGCTGGCCGGGACCGTCGACCTTGCCGTTTGGTGGATCGCCATCCCGCTCTTCGTGGTCGAGGTGCACAACGCCTTCGGCCTGCTGCTCTACACGTTCGCGTTGTGGGAGGTCGGGCAGCGTCCTGCGTGGCGAGCAGTATCGCGAACCGATCATCGCGTGGCGGTGCTGATTCCGACCTACAACGAGCCGGTCGAGGTGCTCCTGCCGACGATCGCTGCCAGTGTCGCCCTCAAGCCCGCCCACGAGACGTGGGTGCTCGACGACGGGAACAGGCCCGAGGTACGGCAACTGGCGGCCGACCTTGGCGCGAAGTACCTGGCTCGCACGGATCGGACCGATGCCAAGGCCGGCAACCTGAATCATGCCCTCGGGGTCGTCGACGCTGACATCGTGGCCGTGCTCGACGCCGACCATGTGCCACGTCGCGGCTTCCTGATCAACACCTTAGGTTACTTCGACGACTCGGAGGTCGCTCTTGTGCAGACCCCGCAGTCGTTCTACAACCTCGAGTCCTTCGAGCACGAGCGACGTGGCGACGGCGTCTACAACGAGGAGTCGGTTTTCTACCGTGTGATCGCACCGGCCAAGAACCGATGGGCCGCGCCATTCTGGTGCGGCACGTGTGCGCTGGTGCGGACCGAGGCGCTTCGCTCGGTGGGTGGCGTCGCGACAGAGTCGGTCACGGAGGACATCCAGACCACGATCCGCATGTATCGGCGCGGCTGGAAGGGCGTCTTCCACAACGAGGTTCTCGCCAACGGCCTGGCACCCGCGGATGCCAACGCCTACCTGGGACAGCGGAACCGATGGGCGACCGGCGCGATGCAAGTTCTTCGCATCGAGAACCCGCTCTTCGGAACGGGCCTTCGGTTCGGGCAACGTGTCGCATTCATGGCGACCCTGTTTGCCTGGTTCGACTCGTGGCGGATGCTCGCCTACATGATCATCCCGGTGGTCGTCATCCTCACCGGCGCCTCACCCATCGACGCTCCCGGCTACGTCTTCGGCCCGGCGTTCGCCGTGACGCTCGGCATCCAGTTCGTGGCACTGCGCTTCCTGGCGCGGGGCCACTACCCGCCGCTGCTGTCGATGCTGTTCGAGGTGCTCCGCATGCCGGCCGTGCTGCCCGCCACCCTCACGCTGCTGCGGCGTGACGTGCGCCGCCCGTTCTGGGTTACGCCCAAGGGAGTGGCCTCCGACCGTGGGGCGCGCGTGCCGCGCCTCCTCATCGTCCTTGCTGCCGCATCCGCCCTCGCGCTCGGCTGGCTCGTGGTGGCTGCGTTTGGCGTGGCCGGCGTCCGATATACGGAGCCGGGAGCGGCCGTGGGCGCCGGCGTCTTTGCCGCCGTCAACCTTGGCCTCCTGCTGGCGGCCATGAGTCGCATCCGTGCTGCTCGTTTCGCCGGCGAGCGTCGCGCCAGCGTCCGCTTCGAGTCGCGCATTTCGTCCCGTCTGGGAACCATGACCGCAATTGCCCTCGACGTCTCGCTGGCGGGAGCGCGGGTCGTCATCCCGAAGCCGAAGGGCAAGGTGCCCGCGCGGGGGACCCTCCATTTCCACATCGGGTCTGAGCATCTCAAGCTGCGCACAGTCACTCGCCGCGTGCGCCACGAGCAGGACGGTTCCATCATGGTGGGGGTCGAGTTCGCTGGTGGCCAACGCGCTGCGGTGCGGCGGTTGGCGCTCGCCCTGTTCGGCGCCGACGAGACCACCTGGCGCTCGGTCGTCGTGGGCAAGCCAGCTAGCGCGG
This sequence comes from uncultured Steroidobacteraceae bacterium, assembly GCA_964470495.1. Lineage (GTDB taxonomy): Bacteria > Chloroflexota > Limnocylindria > QHBO01 > QHBO01 > JACDBZ01. The sequence goes on from CAYYDA010000164.1 coordinate 2,100, forward strand.
GACGCCCAGAGGTGTCACCGCTGTTCGCCACCGGGTAGCGGACCGGCGCCCGGGCACGTCGACCCTGGGGACATCGCACGAGCCCCATATGGCCCGGAGGGTGCCCACAGGCACCCCGGAGGGTCAGCGGTTATCCTTTCTCGGCCCGCCCACAGACCGATGAGGACCGACCACAGCGTGATCGTGGAGTGAGACGCCAAGCCACATTCTCCGGGGACGGCGACGTTCCGTACGACCGTGAGCTCATTCGGTCGGGCATGGCATCCCGGAGTGGCGACCGGGGCAGGCCCGCAGCTTCTCGTCCTTCGCCCGGGGGGCGAGGCATGCGACGAAGCGGAATCGGCCGGACCATCCGGATCGTCCTCCTCCTGCTGCTGGTTGCGGTCGTGGTGCTCGGCGTCCTCCTCTTCGTGCGCGCCGCGGCGTTCAACGCATCGGTCTCGAGCGCGCTCTTCCCGTCCACCGCGCTCCTCGGCCCGCTCAACGGCGACGGACGCGTGAACGTCCTCATGGTCGGCTACGGCGGCGAGGGCCACGAAGGCGCGTACCTCGCGGACTCGATCCAGGTGCTCTCGATCGACGCGGCGACCGATACGACCACCACCATCCCCATCCCGCGTGACCTGTGGATCGAGGGGATCAGCTCGTTCGAACAGAACGGCAAGGCCAACGAGGTGTTCTCGACGGGATACCTCTCCGGCGAGGACGGGAGGGAGATCGACGCGGCGGGCGATCTGATGGCGGCGGTGGTCTCCGAGGTCACCGGGCTGGAGATCGACCATTGGCTGGCGATCGACTTCACCGGGTTCCGTGACATGGTCGATGCGGTCGGCGGGGTGACCGTCGACAACCCCACTGCCTTCGACTACACGCTCCTCCCCCAGGAGCACGCGGCGGGCATCTGGGACGACGGTGGCTTCGCGTCGGGGCAGATCCAGCTCGACGGAGCGGAGGCGCTCGCCTATTCCCGCGCCCGCTACACGAACGTGGTCGCCGAGTCGAACGACTTCGCGCGGTCGGTGCGCCAGGCGCGGATCCTGGGAGCGCTGCGGTCGAAGCTGGGCGAGGGTGGCCCTGCCTCGATCCTGCCGGGACTCTCGCTGATGGACGCCATGGAGGGTGGCGTGCGGACGAACGTCTCCGCGATCGACCTGTTCCTCCTCTCGTCGCACCTGTCATCCGACCGGCGCGTCGAGATGGTTGAGGGTCCCGTGCTGACTGCCACCACGAACACCAACGGCCAGTACATCCTGATTCCGACGGGCTGGACCGGACCCGGCGACTACGGAGGCCTGCAGGCGTATCTGGCGAGCGAGCTCTCGCAGCCGATCGGCTCCAGCGAGACCGATGCGCCGTAGGCGCCACATCCGGCTGGTCGACCTCCCCCGGCTGATCATCGGGGCCGTGGTGGCGCTCTCCGACCTGTTTGGCGGCCGGCATCGGCGCATCGAGGGTGCTCACGTCCTCGCCACCGACGACGAGGGTCGCATCCTCGTCGTACGGACGACCTATCTCGGTCCGGGCTGGATGCTCCCCGGCGGAAGGGTCGAGCGGTCCGAGACGCCGCACGCGGCGGCTGTGCGCGAGACGCTCGAGGAGACGGGGCTCACCGTGCGCCTCGAGCGGCTCGTCCTGGTGGATGCGCATCGAGCCAGGGACGTCAGCTTCGTCTTCCTCGGGAGGGTCACCGGTGGCGAGATGGACCCGCAGCTCGGCGAGATCGCGGAGGTCGGGTGGGTCAGACGCGCTGAGGTCGAGGTGAGCTCGCCCCGGTTGCACCGGTTGCTGGCGCTGATCGATGGCGCCGGGGAAGGAGTCGGGTATTGGGGGCGGTTCGAGGACTGAGGCCCCGACCGGCACCCGCCCTAGAATTGATCCAATGAGTCCCCAGCGCGACCTGCCCGAGCAGCTGCGTGCGGTGCTGCGCCGACTTCCGACCGGTCCGGGCGTGTATCTCATGAAGAATGCCGCCGGCAAGGTCCTGTACGTCGGAAAGGCCGACTCTCTGCGAGGTCGGGTGCGCTCCTACTTTGGCGAGAGAGGTCCGGAGGACGCGCGGATCGGCCGCATGGTGACCGAGGTCGCCGACGTCCAGTACATCGTGACCGACACGGTCAGCGAGGCGTACCTGCTCGAGTCGAACCTGATCAAGGAGCACCGCCCTCGCTTCAACATCCGGCTGCGCGACGACAAGAGCTATCCGTTCGTGAAGATCACGCTGGGCGAGGACTTCC
>CAYYDA010000165.1:0-4311 GCA_964470495.1 uncultured Steroidobacteraceae bacterium
AGCCTGGGCGTCGACACCGACAGCCCGACCGGCGCGACCGCGCTCTACGAGTCGCTCGGCTTCGCACCCGAGAAGACGTTCACGGCCTACCGCAAGCCGATGTAGGCGCGCCGGCGTCGCCGTTGGTTCGCCCGCGGGCCAAGTGACCAGGAAGTGGCCGTCTGTCCCACCGCCGGACCACAAACGGCCATCGGGCAGCCCCTGCTTCGCTGCCTGTCTCAGCACTGAGCCACATCGGCCAATGAGTGGCCGATACGCCCAGCAGCGGACTACGGCCGAGGTGCAGCTGCCCCTAACACCTTCTCGCGGGTCTCGTAGTAGAAGTCGACGATGCGCTCCGTGACGCGGTCCCAGCTGAACTCAGGAGCGCGGCCGCGGCCGGCGTCGCCCATCTCGTGGCGCAAGTCGGGGTCGCGGGCCAGCTTGTAGAGGGCGGCTGCAAGGGCGCGGTGATTCTTCGGCTCCACAAGGATTCCCTGGACGTTGCGCTCCACGACGCGCTTGAAGCCGTGGATGTCGGACGCGACGATCGGGACGCCCGCGGCCATCGCCTCGAGCAGCACGATGCCGAACGACTCCTGGCCGGTGTTCGGTGCGCAGAAGATGTCGCCTGATGCGAAGTAGCGGACCTTCTCCTCGTCACTGACGCGACCCAGGAACTCGACGTCGCGGATGCCGCGCAGGCCGACGAAGCGCTTGTACTCGCGCAGCTTCGGGCCTGCTCCAACAACCAGCAGACGCGCGTCGACCTTGCGCTTGCGCAGGCGGTTATACGCCTTGAGCAGGTGGATCAGGCCCTTGCGCTCCTCCAACCGGCCGACGAACAGGATGTTGAGCGTGCCGTCGCGCAGGCTCTCGTAGGGCTCGGCCTCGGTGTATCGGTCAAGGTCGACGCCGTTCGGGATGATCTCGTACTCGCCGGGGAAGTAGCGGCTGATGAAGTGACGCGCGGCGCCCGAGACCGCGATTCTCCCGTGGAGCCGATCGGCGAGCCGGCCGGCGAAGCGCTTCCCGATCCAGTACGACGGCGAGAAGCCGCCGAACGCGTGGAACGTCGCGACGTTCACGGTCTTCGACTGGTCGAGCATGGTGGGCGACAGGAACGGCACGAACGGCTCGTGGAAGTGCAGGATGTCGAAGTTCTCTGCCTCGAGCACCTCCCGTGCCTGGCGCTTGAAGCGGAGGCCGAGCGTGACGCGCCCGACGGATCCGTTGGCGGGCGCCGCCCAGCCGGTGCCGAGCCGAATGATGTCGCCCTCGCTCTCACGCTCGCGGCCGTACTTGCTGGTGATGATCCACACGTCGTGGCCCATCCGTCGCATCGCGTCATACGTGAAGCGCACGTGCTCGTTCACGCCACCCGGATGCGGATAGCCATACGGGGTCACGATCCCGATCTTGAGCGGGGGTCGACCACGGTCCGACGCTGGCCGGACCGATGGCGCCGCGGACTCCAGGACCGATGTCACCGCCACTCTCCCGTAGGGCGCAGAGTATGCCGCAGGTGGCGCGCCTTGGCGCGCAGCTGCCTCCGGTAGACGTCGACGTTGTGCAGGTGCGACCAGTACGCCCCGTCGGGATGGGTCTGGCCGCCATCGATGGCCGCGCGGTAGTCGGCCGCGGTGGATCCGGGGAACCAGCTCCAGGCCGAGCCGATGCCCTCCAGCACGTGCGCGTCGGAGTTCCCGACTGCCGGCAGGTGCAGGATCTCGGCGTTGAGCTCGTCTCTCGCGACGCGACGCGAGCGTCCGGCCGCCGACGGGTTCATGAGCTCGATCGCGTCCAGCCGGTGGCGGGGATCCGTCGCACCCCGGCTCCACAGCAACGAGCGCGTGCCGAGCGATGGCGTGAGAGGCGCCATCGGGTGTGCCGCGATGGCGATCCCGCCCTGGTCGTGGATCCGCTCGAGAGTCTCCGCCAGCGGCCTAAGCGCCGGGACCCGCTCGGCGATGAACAACGCCAGGACGTGGCCCCGGCGGGTCGTGATCTCCTCGCCGACGACCAGGTCGAACGAGTAGTCCCCGGCGCCGTGGATCTCTCGCGCGCGCAGGGCGCCGTCGACTCGCTCGTGATCGGTGATCGCGATGACGTCGAGATCGGTAGCGTGCTCGACGTAGTCCAGCACAGCCTGAACCGATGCCGTCCCGTCGGAGTAGAGCGTGTGGATGTGCATGTCGGCCTTGCCGAGCTCGCCGTCGTTTCGGCTCATGTCAGGTCGGGCCAGAAGGGCTGGAAGGCGCCCCACCACTGCTCCGGCGCCTCGCCGATGTCGCGCTCGAAGCGCGCCGCGATGCGATCGACGAGGGCGGCCGTATCGGCTCGCCGGTCGCCGCCATGAGGGACCTCCATCACGTCGCCCTCCACGCGGAATCGGTCGGGGCCGACGCGCAGGCTGCGACCCACGATCAGCGCGGCGCGATGCGACACGGCCAGGGAGGCAGGGCCCGTCGGCATCGTGCGGGGATGGCCGAACATGACGACGGGCTGGCCGTCACCGTCCAGGTCGCGGTCGCCGATGATCCCAACCAGGCCACCCTCACGCAGCCGTCGGATCAGCGGGCGCGTCGATTCCCGCACGGGGACCAGGTCGACCTTGCCGGTGCCGCGCCGGGCGGCGAGGAACTCGTAGAGCGCGGGAGGCTCGATCTCCTCGATCGGTGACAGCGGGCGGAACCCGTGTGCGGCGATGTAGGCGCCGAACGGCTCGAAGTTGCCGAGGTGCGAGGTGACGAGGATGCCCGGGCCGCCGCGCAGGGCTTCCTCGAACGCCGGCCAGTCCGGAACGTGGACGAACTCCTCGATCCGATCGAGCGGGTAGTGCGGCGCGCGCAGCATTTCGACGTAATAGCGAGCGTGGTTGCGGAACGCCGATCGAAGCAGCGTCGTGAAGGCGCGACCGGTGGTCGGCCGTCCGGTCGCCGAGCACACCCGGGCCAGGTTGGCGGCAACCAGACGCCGTCGCGCGGGCGCGAGGCCGTACCACAGGTCGCCGCCGAGGTCGGCAAACGCATACGCGATCTGCGGCGGCAGGGCCGCGACGACGAGATCGGCGATCCGGAGTCCCAGGCGCAGCATCAGGCGCCGATCTTCGTCCAGTCCTCGCCGCGGCGCGCGGCCGCGAGCGCCTCGCGCGCCTGCGCGCGCTCGGCATCGGTCTGGGGCCAGACCGGGCGGAACATGTACCACTGGCCGGGATCCTCGGCGATCACCGACGAGAGCGCGTCGGCGACAGCCTGGGTGGCGCGATAGATCTCCGCTGGCTCGGTGCTCCGGCAATGGATCAGCGGCAGGCCCCGGGTCACGAATCGATCGTCATTCGTGCGGCGGCAGGCGACGGTCAGGAGCGGCGCACCGGTCTTGGCGGCCAGCGTTGCCGGGCCGATGGGAAAGGTGGTCGCCTCGCCGCACAGCTCGACCGGCACGTCGCCGCGCCGATACCCGCCGTCACAGAACAGGACGACGTTCCCGTTGTCGCGCAGCACCCGGAACATGCCGCGCAGGTTGCGCCAGCCGATGACGAAGATGTTCTGTCGCGCCCGGGCCGCGGCGAGGTGGTCGAAGAGGCGTCCGTAGGTGGTGTCGTCGGCGACGACGTGCATCGACATGCCGGCGAGCTTCAGCCCAGGGCCGAGCAGGTCCATGCCGCCGATGTGGGCCGTGCAGACGAGAACGCCCTTCCCCTCGGTACGCGCCTCCTCCAGGATCTCGAGGTTGTCGATGCCGACGAGGTCGGCCGCCTGAGCCGGGGTGATCTCGCCGATGCGCATCATGTCGGCGAGGTACTTGGCGTAGTTGCGGAAGGCACGCCGCGCCGCGCGTTTCACGCGTGGATCGTCGGCTGGCAGGCCCATCGGGTGGGCCAGGTTGGCGTGAATGAGCGCCTGCTTCGGCCCCGCGACGTCATAGGCCACGTTTCCCGCCGCCGCCGCCGCCGGCATCACCAGGCCGCGCGGCAGGGCGTTGATGATCCGCTCGCCGACGCGGTACAGCCAGAAGGTCAGCTTCTCCCGCCGGCGCTCGGCGGGCGCCTCCGAGCCACGTTCGTTGCCTTTCACCCGGTCAATGTAACGGCGAAGCAGCGGGATCTCGCTGGTCGCCCGCACCAACCTACGCGACCTCAGCGGCAGCCGCCTTCGCCTTCGCCTTCGTGCTCGACGTCGAAAGCTTCCGCGTCTTGCGCGACGCGAGCTTCTCGGTCCCGACCAGCGTCTCGCTGTCGTCGCCGCGGATGAAGTCCTCGACGCGGTTGTGGGCGATGTCGTCGTGGATCTGGAGGGGCGGGCTCTTCATGAAGTACGCGCTCGGCGCCAC
>CAYYDA010000166.1:0-4239 GCA_964470495.1 uncultured Steroidobacteraceae bacterium
GCCGCGCCGGATCGCGTCGCTCCCCACCGTACGTCGGAAGAGCCTCGCCAGCAGCCGGCCGGGAAGTCCGGCGCTGGTCTCCAGGATGATCCACGTCATCGCCACGTCCGCGGCCGGATCTCCCCCGTGCGCGTTCGTCCAGTCGACCACGACCGGACCCACAGGCGACATGAGGACGTTATCCGGATGCAGGTCGAAGTGGAGGAGGGAGCCGCCGTCGAACGGAATGGCGTGCAGCCGCTCATGCAGCTCTGCCAGAGTTCGGACGTGGCGACGAAGCGCCCACGGGGATCGGGCCATCGCCTGCCCCATCGTCGGTCCGGCGATACGCTCGAGCACGAGCGCGTCCGGCCGCACCTCGTGGACGCGCGGGACCGGGAATCCGTGGGACCGAGCCAGCTCCATGATCGGTGCCTCGCGCTCGGGAAGGCCGCCGACCCGCAGGATCGTGCCATTTCCGAGGTCCGTGATGGACGACCCTCGACCCTGCCTGATTCCGCTCAACTGCGGCGCGCCGTGACCTCGTCGAGCCAGGCCTCGAGGCGCGGCAGGTGCTCGGCGACGTGCTCCGGCCCGGCCTTGCGCACCCAGTACGTCGCGGCTGGCGTGATCTCCGGCAGCTGCGCCCACGCGCGCAAGAGCTCCGCATGCGCAGATGCGATCTGGAGGTGCACGGTCTCCAGCGGGATGTCGCGCATGGCCGCCAGGAAGCGCTCGTTCTCCGCGTCGACGTCGACCTCGCCGTCTCGGTACGTCCCGGCCGCAATGCGCCGCAGCATCTGCGCGCCCTCGGCCATCCATGTGCCGATATGGGCCACCGCATCCTTGGCAGTCCAGCCCTCCTCGAAGTAGCCGGGTACCTCGGCGATGTCCGGCGTGATCCGGTCGATGAGCTCGTGCAGCCGATGCCACGACTCGGCCTCGCCGGGCAGCTCGCGGTCGTTCACGTGTGCCGTGTCCGTCATGGGCCAGATGGTACCCCTACGCGTCCGCCGCCCAGATGGCTCGTCATGGCCGAAGGCGATCCGGTCGGGCTCGAGCGCAAGGACGCGAGGCAGCCAGTCAGGCGTGTCGGGCGCATCGGCATGGCCGGCGCGGGCCAGCTCGAGCGCCGTGACGGCTCGGCCGAAGCCGGAGGCATCGCGGTAGCACTGACCCGCCAGGAGGAGGCGTCCGGTATCGGTTTCGATCAGGACGCTCTGGTGGCCGGGCGAATGCCCCGGCGTTGAGACGACGCGGATGCCCGGCAGCGGCTCGTAGTCACCCTCGCGCTCCTCGTACCGGCCGCCGTCCAGGTTCAGGTCCTCTGGCAGCGAGTACTCCGGCTCGCGTGCCGCCGCCAGCTCCGCCGGCTGGACCAGGATTCGGGCCTTCGGAAAGTGGCGATTGCCCCCGGCGTGATCCGCGTGAAGATGGCAGTTGATCACGATGTCCACGTCGTCCGGCTGCGCCCCGATCGCGGCCAGGCGACGATCGGGACGCGCACGAACTTGAGCTCCTCGGCGTCCGCGGCGGGAATGTGGTCGGCGGTGCCGGTGTCGACCAGGATCGTCGCCTCGGGATGGCGGACGAGCCACGCGTTCACGACGAGCCGCTCGTTCGGCCCGTAGGATTCGGGCGCCAAGAACCCGCCGACGTGCATCCGCGTGACGCTCGAGCGCATCCGAGAATTATGGCGGGGGGCGCTTCAGCGCAGCTGACCGATGAGCGAGATTCCTGCCATGGCGATGACCGCGCACACGACGACGATGACGACCAGCACCCTTGAACCAGGGCCGCCCGCCGGAGCACCGGGGTCCCCCAGCGTGACGATGCCGGGACCGCCGATCAGCGTTGCGATCACCTTCCCCAGCCATGCCACCAGCCACATGTGCGTGCCTCCGCGATGAGCCGCCACCATCGCACGGCGGCACTGCGGACCGACTACGGAAGGTCCTCGGGTCAGGCCGCCTGCGCCAGCTCTCGCCGATGCTCGCCGCCCGCGTCGCCGTAAAAGACGAGCGAGTAGGCGGTCAGGTCGTTCGTCGCCGCGCCGACACTCGCGGCCTCCTGGCGTGCGCGGAGGACGCCGACCCCGACGTTCTCCTCCGCGAACATGGTGTGGTAGAAGGCGCCGGCAACGGTGCCGGCACCTTCGTCGCTGACCGGCCACAGGTACCCGAGGTAGCCGGCGACGCCGGCGGACAGGAAGGCAGCCGCCAGGCCGTTCGCCGTGCGGCGCCGCCCCACCAGCCGCGCTCCTCGCGCCGCAGTGGCCGACTCACAGGCGCTGGCAAACACGATTCCAGGCGGTGCCGGCCACGGGAGCGATGCGACCTCGTCGGCCTTGATGACGCCATCGGCGAAACGCAGCGCGCTCAGCCCGGGACGCGAAGGCGCGAAACCCGCATGGCCGGCGAAGTGAAGCACGTCGTAGTCCGTCGCGGCGATCAGCTCCCGGAAACGCTTGACGGTCGCCTTCTCCCCCTGGAGCACGTCCAGGTGAACGCTGTAGCCGGCAGCGCCGCCCTCAAGCGTGCGCAGCGCCCGGACCTCGGCACGTGCCAGCGCCAGGTCGGCAGTCGGATCTGCCACGGCCAGAATCCGCACTTCACGGTCCTGCTGCATCGGGTCGCGCTCGGGACGTGGCACGGTCCGCGTCGAGACCACCCGCCCAACGGGCACGCGGGTGACGAGCGGGCCGTTGGAGCCGTGCATCAGCTCCCATGGAAGATTGAGGATCGTCTCGTCGACGTCGATCAGGACGGCGGTCGGCTCCATCCGTCGCAGGTACTCGTCACCGCGCCTGCCCAGGAATGACCGGTGCAGCTGGCGGCCGACGCCGTCGAGGGCGCGCCCGACAGCCGCTGGGCTGGCGCCCTTTCCAGCGCTCCATTGCGCCAGCGTCGTGGCACCCTCGAGAAGTCGCCGCTCGGCCGCGGCGGAGACGGAGACCCCGAACTCCCATCGGATGGCCGTCCCTTCCTCGAGCAGCGAGCACGCGAAGCGCCCCGGCCGACCGCCGTCCTCGGGACGAATCGCGAAGCGAAGCACGCGGGGAAGCTCGCGATCCCCTCCGACCCCGTAGCTCCCGATGACGCTCACGGAGCCCTCACGTGAAGATGGGGCGGCGCTTCGATGCTGCCTGGCCGCTCACCTGCGGATGCTGGTCGTATCCGGCTGCCGGCAACATCCGGTTCAGCTCGCGGCCAAGCTGCGCCGGCGTGATCTTGTAGCGCGCCGCACGGATGGCCTTGATGGCGTGGTAAGTCATGGCGCCGTGGAATTTGCTGCCGATCCGCGCATCGTACGAGTACTCGTCGTCCCGGCATCCGGACAGGAGCACGTGGCGCATGCCCGACTGCGTGCCGATCCGCCCGCGCGGCTTGGCAGCCTGCGCGTTGGGCAAGAGACGCGTCCGCCGCACCAGCGCCGGGTTGAGGAAGCGAACTCGCCGCTTGTCCTTGAAGCGGGCGACGCTGCCGGGGAAGATCTCATCGAGCGCGGCCCGGGTGACGCTGCCGGAGTGGCATGAATCCGAGATGAGCGTGAATCGCACGCCGCGGGGTATGTCCTCGAGGATGCCGCGGAGCTCGTCGTCGGTGATCTGCGCGTCCTTGACGTCCCACGGGCACATCGTCTCGTCGTAGCCCTCCGGCTCGTCGTCGTCCGTGTCGGGGATATATGACCCGTGGGACGAGTTCGTGAAGACCAGGATGTCCCCTTCCTTCGAACCGGCGATGAGGCTCTTGAGCCCGTCGAGGATCGGCTTCTTCTTCGCTCGCCGATCGGTCAGCATCTTGACCGACCCCCGGGAGAAGTCGAAGCGGGTGACTAGCAGATCCGCCCACGCATTCGCGTCGTTCACGCAGCCCTGGAGGTCGGCGCCGTCGACGGGATAGTCGTTGATGCCAACGCACAGCGCCTTGTTGGCCATGGCAGAGTCCCTCCTCGCTCAGTCCCGCAGGATGCGCGACGCGATCAGGTCGCGCTGCACCGCTTCGTTTCCCTTGGTGAAGTAGCTTCCGTGCGCGTCGGTCCCGACCGAGAGAACCTCGTAGTCGGTGCTGACCTTGAACTCGGGCTTCAGCCAATGGCCGACGGCATCGCCCTTGGCATGCACGTTCATCCAGTAGCCGACCGGCGGCGGCCGCCTGCCGTCCCGCTCCTCCAGGAATGGCCGCACAAGCCAGAGCGGGCTGCCGAGCGTGAACAGGTTCGCCACGCGCAGGTTCGGAGCCTCGGCGGCGAGATCGACCA
>CAYYDA010000167.1:0-4232 GCA_964470495.1 uncultured Steroidobacteraceae bacterium
CCCGCTTTTTTACGAGGCCTGCGAGCAACCTCGACCTGCGATTCTCGGTTCCCGGGCGCTGTCGAAACCTGACATCCCCACGAAAACCGACGGCCGCCATCATACCAGACCGATGCACCGATGTGAACACTCGTTCTATCGACTCAGAGCGGCGACGCGCCGCCGAATCCTATCGGTCTTGCACCGGGAGACCGTTATGTCGGAATCGGGCCGCCGAATCCTATCGGTCTTGCACCGGGAGACCGTTGATGACGGTTGCCGACTGTGGCTGACCGTGCGAATGGCAGCAAGCGGTCAGGGAAGATAGGCTAGCGGTCTGTGGGTGAGAATCCGATAGGAATGCGGCCGGAGCTTAGAGCTTGATGCGGCCGGATTCCTTGGACTCGCGCTCGAGCTCGCGGCGCATGTCGCGTTCGGCGATCGTTCGACGCTTGTCGTGGAGCTTCTTGCCGCGCCCAATCCCCAGCTCCAGCTTCGCGCGACCGCGGCGGATGTAGAGCCGCAGCGGGATGATGGTCAGGCCCTTGGCGGCCTGGAGCCCCGTCAGCTCGGCGATCTGGTCGTGATGCAGCAGGAGCTTGCGAACGCGCGTGGGTGGATGGTTGTTGCGATTCCCCTGGGCGTATTCGGCGATGTGCGCGCCGATGAGCCAGGCCTCGCCTTTCTCGACCCGTGCGTAAGCCTCGGCGATGTTCACCTTGTGGGCCCGGATGCTCTTGATCTCGGTGCCGGTCAGCACGAGGCCAGCCTCGAGGGTGTCCTCGATGGTGTAGTCGTGGTGGGCGCGTCGGTTGACGGAAATCGTCTCGTCGGGCATCGGTGGAGGGCTCCGGGGTGAGGTGGGGGTGGCGGACATGGAGAGAGCCGGCCGTATCGGCCGGCTCCTCCGTCGCTACACCACGCGAAGCTGTGTTAGGCCACTGCCTCGGTGGTGGCGTGCGTGGAACTATCCATCAGCAACACCACCTCCTTTCGTTGCCGGCGATGCTAGCAGATGGTCCGCGCGCCGACAATGCCGACGACCGTCCCCGAGTCTCCCGAGGCGGACGGCGACTCTGACGGTGCGGGTGCATCGGCTTCTTCGGCGACCGGCTCGTCTGCCAGGAAGGCGAGCGCCGCGTCGAGTGCCGGATCCCCCTCGGGCGGCGTCTCCGCGGTCCGAGCCGCGTCGATGTCGGGCTGGATGCCGTCCGGTGCGACGCTGTCGTGCCCGGCGGTGAACCATCGGCTGATCGTGATGCGAACGCCACCCTCGTTCTCGAGGCGGCCCCAGACCTGGACCGTGTTCTTCCCAAATGACGGCTCCCCGACGACGGTGGCGCGGCCGGACTCCTGGAGCGCGGCGGCGACGATCTCGGAGGCGGAGGCCGAACCTTCGTTGATCAGGACCACCACTGGAATGTTCGGATCGGTCGCCACTCCGTCCCCGGTCGAGGTCCACTCCCGCACGTCCTCGCCGGCGGACTCCTGAGTGAAGATGACCCCGGAGTCGATGAACTGGCTGGCGATCTGCTGCGCCGCGTCGATGTAGCCGCCCGGGTTGTCGCGCAGGTCGAATACGATCTGGTCCGCTCCCTGGTCGAGCAGCCCTTCCAGGCCGGCCGCGAACTGGTCGGCGGCCGGTGCCGAGAACCCGTTGAGCGCGATGTAGCCGATGTGCCCGTCGATCATCCGCGACTCGACTTCCTGGAGCTGGATCTCCGCTCGCGTGATGGTCAGGTCGAATGGCTCGGCCCCGTCGCGCTGGAGGGTGAGCGTGACGTCGGTCCCCGACTCGCCGCGGATCCGGCTGATCTGATCTTCCATGATGGACCCGTCGACCGTCTCGCCGTCCACCGCCAGGACGACATCCCCGGCCTGGACCCCCGCCCGCTCGGCCGGGGAGTCGGCAAGCGGCGCCAGGACAACGAAGCGGCAGGTCGCGTTGAACTCGGTGCAGGCGGCGAGGTCCTCGGGATCGGTGACGTTCCGGATCGCCATCTCGGCGCCGATGCCGCTGAACGTTCCGGACAGGTCACCGAGCGCCTGCTGGTACTGCTCGGGCGGCATGTAGCCCGAGTACGGGTCCTCGACGCCGTACTGGAACATGCCGCGGATCGCGCCCTCGGCCAGCTTCTCGCTGTCGAGGTCGTCCACGTACTCGGTCTGCAGCCGGTCATACGCCTCGCAGAATGCGGCAAAGGCCTCGTCCGGCGCCGCGCAACCTGAGCCGCCACCGCTTCCGGCGGCGAGGTAGCCGCCGACGAACAGCAGGGCTCCGACCACCGCGGCCAGAGCCAGCGAGATGATCCACGGAACGGTCCCACCGCGACTCGACGAGGCGGGGACGTCTTGTGGCTGGGGCTCAGGGTCGTTCATTCGAGCACAGAGTCTAGCAACGCAGGCACGATCTCACGGTTACCGGCCGATTGCGTTTCCGACACCCCGCGTCGGGTCAGCGCGCGGCTCCCAGGTACGAGCGCACGCTGATCCAGGAGCCGAGTGCGCCGATTCCGAGTCCGACGGCGAAGAGCACGAGCGAGATGGTGGTCAGGAACCGGCTGCTCACGGCGGTCGGCATCTGGAACACGCTGACCATGACCGGTTGGACCGGGTCCCAGACCGCCGCCACGAGCGCGATCGTGATCACCGCCCCGACCACGCCGCACAAAATGCCCTCGAGGATGAACGGCAAACGGATGAAGGAGTCGCTGGCACCGACCAGGCGCATGATCTCGATCTCGTTGGCGCGACTGTAGACCGCGATGCGAATGGTGTTGATGATCATGAACAAAACTGTCAGCGCCACCAGGCCGACCGCCACGACTCCGACGTTGCGGACGACGTTGATCACCCCCAGTAGCGTGTCGTACTCGGCCTGCTTGGTCAGGATCCGCTCGACGTGCTCGTGATCGGTGAGGGCGTTCGCGACCGAGGCCGCAGCGTTCGGATCGGTCAGGGTGATCTCGAGGCTTGCGAACAGGGTGATCCGGGCGCCACCGAGGTCGAGCTCGCGGCCGGTCTCCCGGTACGACTGCTCGAGGCGCCGCATGGCCTCCGTCGGCGAGACGTAGACGACGTCGGCGACGTTGGGCAACGCCTGGACCTCCTGAACCAGCGCCCCGCGCTCCTCGGACGAGGTGCCGTCGGCCAGCCGGGCCGTCACGGCCACCTTGCTCTCGATGAACTCGAGGCCCGAGTTCAGCCCGGCGATGACGATGAACAGCGAGGCCAGCAGGACGAGCATCAGGATCACCGTCGCCGTGGCGGCCAGGCTCATCATTGCGTTGCGCCAGAAGCCCTGCCAGGCGCGGACCACGCTGAAGCCGATGAAGCGCAGGAACCCCATGAGCTCCTAGTACTCGCGCTCATAGGCCGCGGCGGCCTCGTCGCGCACGAGGTGCCCGCCCTCGAGCGCCAGGACGCGTCGCCGCATGGCGTTCACGATCTCCTGGTTGTGGGTTGCCATGAGCACGGTGGTGCCCAGCTCGTTGATCTGGATGAGCAGCTGGATGAGCTCCCAGCTCGTGACCGGGTCGAGGTTCCCCGTCGGCTCATCCGCGATGAGGATGGCCGGGTCGTGCACGAGCGCCCGGGCGATGGCGGTGCGCTGCTGCTCGCCGCCCGACAGCTGCGTCGGCAGGTGATGGGCGTGGTCATGCAGGCCGACGAGGTTGAGCAGCTGCGGGACGCGCTGGCGAGTCGTGGAGCCGGCGGTGCCGGTCACGTCGAGCGCGAACGCGACGTTCTCCCAGACGGTCTTGTTCGGCAGCAGGCGGAAGTCCTGGAACACGATCCCGATTCTTCGCCGCAGCCCTGGCACCTGTCCACGGCGCATGCGCAGGAGATCGCGGCCGGCCACCCTGACCTGGCCGCTGGTGGGCAGCTGCTCACGGATCAGGAGCCGGATGAACGTGCTCTTGCCGGCGCCCGACGGCCCGACCAGGAACACGAAGTCGCCGCGCGCGATCTCGACGTTGACGTCCGCGAGGGCGACCTTGCCGTTGGGGTAGGTCATGCCGACGTCGACCATGCTGATTACCGGGGCGTCGGGGGATTCGGGTCGGGAACGACGTCGCAGGAGTGAGGTCATCGGTGCAGCACCGATGGTAACCAATGGCGGGTGACTGCGTGCTAGCCTGCGTCGCCTTGTGAGCCGTCTCGTCGATACCATCTCGCCGTCGCGTCTTGGCGCCGGGTTCCGGTGGCTGCTGGCGTCCTCGTGGATCAGCAACCTGGGCGACGGCGTCGCG
>CAYYDA010000168.1:0-4227 GCA_964470495.1 uncultured Steroidobacteraceae bacterium
ACCAAGGCCGCCGAGGAGCTCGGGATCTACCGCCGCCTGCTCTACGCCAAGATCAAGGAATACGGCCTGGGCGAGTAGACCGCCTCGGAAGTCGCCGGTGGTATTGTTCTTGCCCTTCCCCAACCCATCACGCACACGCACGAAGGACGATATCGCCCATGTTCAGCCGCGTACGCATCGCGATTCGATTCTTCTTCGTCGGGCTAGCCGTCGGCGTCCTCCTCGCTCCTCGCAGCGGAGAGCAGACGCGACAGATGCTGCGCGAGAAGGCGGACCGGCTCCTCAACGACGTGCTCGACGCCGCCAGCCTCGGCACGGCGGACACCAGCGGACGCTCGACCGATGCCGGCCGGGTCGACGAGGAGGCCGAGGCGCCGGCGACCCGCACCTCGAACGGCGGTCGAGCCCGCAGCCGGGCCAGCGCCAGCACCAGCCCGACCGGCTGACCGACCGATGCGGTGGCCGCGCTTCCTGCGGCAGCCGCCCGGACCCGGAAGCGGAGACCACGCCCGCGACCGGGCGATGATGGTCGCCGAGCAGCTCGAGGCGCGCGGCATTCGCGATCCTGAGCTGTTGCGCGCGTTCGGCACGGTCGAGCGCCACCAGTTCGTCGACATGGCCGAGCCATACGGCGACCACGCCCTACCGGTCGGCTCGGGCCAGACGATCTCCCAGCCATTCGTCGTGGCGATGATGACCGCCGCAGCTCGCCCTCCCGATGGGTGGGAGAACGCCAACGTCCTGGAGGTCGGCACCGGATCGGGCTACCAGGCCGCCATCCTCGCGGTGCTGGGGGCGCGCCTGGTGAGCATCGAGCGCCATGCGGTCCTGGCGGACGGCGCGCGCGAGCGCCTGACTCGCGCCGGCCTCGGCGACCGGGTGGAGGTCGTGGTCGGTGACGGGACGCGGGGATGGGTGGCGCGCGCGCCGTATCGGTCCATCCTGGTCACGGCTGGTGGCCCATCGGTTCCGACGCCGTTGCTGGAGCAACTGGACGCATCCGGTGGTCGCCTGGTCATGCCGGTGGGCGATCGGCATCACCAGAACCTGACGCTGGTGGTGCGCGACGGGGACGAATGGGCGCACGAAACGCTGGAGCCGGTCGTGTTCGTGCCGCTCATCGGTGAGCACGGCTACGGTGAAGACGGCTAGGCGCCTGCTCGCTTCTGGCACAGCGCGTGCACCGGTGGGGCGCGGAGGTACCGGAAATCATGACTCATGACCCCAGAGATCCCGCGCCCGACGACACACACGTCGTTGAGCGCCAGACCTACGTGGAGCGCGAACGACCCGTGGAGCCGGTGTATGCCGCGCCGCCACCCGCTCAGGGCCAGGTGAACGTCAACTCGCAGCCGGCCGCCGCCGGCCCCGTCTACGCCGAGCCCGTGGCACCAGGTCCGCTCTACTACGCTCGGCGGATCATCTCGCTGCTTTTCGGCATCCTTGCGGTGCTGATCGGGCTGCGACTGCTGCTCTTGCTGCTCGTGGCGAACGAGTCCAACTCCATCGTGGACTTCGTCTACAACATCACCGAGCCGTTTGTGGCGCCGTTCCGCGGCATCTTTGCCATCGACGCGGTGACCCCGGGCAGTGGCAGCGTCTTCGACATCGCGGCGGCGGTCGCGCTCATCGGCTGGCTGCTGATCTACTTGCTCCTCATGGCGATCCTTCGCCTCGGGGACCGAGACCGTGTGAGCGTCGCCTAACCGTTTCACGGACCAGGACCGATACGAGCCCCTCTCCGATTCATCGGGGAGGGGCTCGTTCGTCGTCGCCGTCAAACGGGCGGGACCTCCAACGCCCCACGCTCGGACGGACCATGGATCCTCCCGGCCCGCACGGGCTGCGGAGGGCGGACGCGAGCGAGCACCCCGGCCCGCGCGAGCTCCTCGTCATAGAGCGCCTCGATCCGCTTCACCTGCGCGTCGATGCTGAAGCGCTCGACGACGGTCCGATACCCCGCCTCGCCGATTCGCTCGCGGAGCGCGGGGTCGGCCAGGAGCAGGCCGATAGCGGTCGCCAGCGCCGGTGGATTCGCCGGCGGGACCAGCAGGCCGTCGACGCCGTGCGCGATGACCTCGGGGATGCCGCCGACGGCAGAGGCCACAACGGGACGTCGGAGCGCCATGGCCTCCAGGATGGAGATGCCCTGCGCCTCGCGCAACGAGGGGAGAACGGCGACGGTCAGGTCGGCGGTGATGGCGGTGACGTCCTCGCGGCGGCCAGTGAAGACGATTCGACGGGCGACGGCCGGGCCGAGGGCCGCGGCCCGGGCCTTCAGCGCATCGGCCTCGGAGCCCTCCCCCACGATGGCGAGCCATGCTTCCGGTGACGACTCGAGAATGGACGGCATGGCGTCAACCAGGTGGCGGTGGCCCTTCTCGGGCTCGAGGCGGGCCACGACGCCGATCAATGGCGCGTCACGCGAGATCCCGAGCTCGCGACGCAGCGCACACGGCTGAGCCGGTGCGGAGAAGCGGGACAGGTCGACCCCGTTGGGGATGACGGCGAACCGCGCACCCCCGCGTCCCTCGCCGGCCACCTTGTGGGCGATGCTGTCGGACGGGACGATCAGCCGGTCCATCGACGGCGTCAGGGATGCCAGGAGCTCGACATCCCCCGGCGAGCGGACGCGCGACGAGTGGACGGTAGCCATGATGACCGGCGTGCCGGCCGCGACCGCCGCCCGTGTCCCGAGCACCTCGGCGCGGTACATGTGGGCGTGCACCAGGTCGATCTCCTCGCGCCGCAGCCATGCGGCGAGCTCGCGGGCGGCGAGCTCGTCATCGGTCTCGTCGAGTACGTCGACGGCCACTCCAAGAGCGCGCAGCCGCTGCACCGCGCTGCCCGCGGCCAGGGAGAGGGCGCGGACCTCGTAGCGGGACCGGTCCAGGCGCAGCAGCAGCCCCGTGTAGCTCTCCTGGGCGCCGCCGTTGCCGCCGGTCGCCAGCAGCTGGAGGATCCGCGGGCGGGGACGGCTTCGGGATCTTTGGATCCGCCGGTGGCGCGTGTACGCTGCCCCGGCGATGGCGCCCTCGTGATCGGGGACGCCTGCCCGATGCGGGCGGTGGGGATTCACGCGTTCGATGCTAGGTGGGGCCGCTCTGATCGTCAAAGCGCTCTGGTCAGTGGCACGCGCCGATGCCGGCGTCGGCCTCGGCGCCGTCGACCGTCAGGAAGCGCCAGTCGTAGGCATCGGCGTGGAAGGTGAGCTCGAGCACGCCGAAGGCGTCGTCGATGATCAGCTCGCTGTTCGCCGCCAGCCGCACGGCCTCGCGGATCCCCCGGCCCCCGGTGCCGACCGTGAACTGGCGAATGCCGCCCGGATCCGCCACGCGATCCGGCGTCTGCGGGGCGAAGCGCTCGTACATGTGGTCGTGGCCGGCCAGCAGCACGTCCACCCCGGCCTCAGTGAGGAGTTCCCAGAGGGGTGCCACCGGCTCGTAGTCGCCGTGCACGCCCGAGCTGAAGCGCGGATGGTGCTGGTACGCGAGCGTGCACTTCGCCTCCGATGCAGCGAGATCCGCGACGAGCCACTCGTATTGCGCTGATCCCGCGCCGCAATCGATCAGCTCACAGTTCGAGTCGAGCACGACAACGTGCCAATCGCCCAGTTCGTACGAGTACCAGGCCGCGCCCGGCGATCCGGCCCGATCGCCGAAGTACGCGTGGTAGGCCGCGCCGCCATCGGCCTCAGCGTCGTGGTTGCCCATGGTCGGACGCGTTCGGTCGAGCCACGCTCCCCAGACCGGGTCGTAGCACTCCGCGTAGTTCTCCCGCGTCCCGCTTGGATACACGTGGTCGCCGAGGGTCGCGACCGTGGGGTCGTCACCGAGCGATGCGACCAGGGCGGCGGTGGCCGAATCTCCTTCGACCTCGCAAGCCGCGATGTCCCCTGCCGCGATCAGCCTGGCGGCGTCCCCGACGACGGTCGACGTGGGCCGGGGCGAAGCCGGCGTTGCCCCTGGATCAGCGCAGGCGGCAAGACCGATCAGGAGGACGACGATCGGACGGCGCACGACTGGATGATGCGCCGGCAGGGCAACCCGTCAGGAGAGGAGCAGGATCGACGTCGTGTTGGCGGCGAACCCGAGCAAGCCCAGGCTGGTGGCTGTGGCGCCGCCCCACACCAGCAGGCGCGGAAAGCGGGGGGCCGTGTAGGCAAGCAGGGTCGTCGTCGCGACGATCACCGCGCCCTTCAGCAGCAGCACGGCGTCGATACCCCCC